>JAAZDZ010000339.1 GCA_012512545.1 Alcaligenaceae bacterium
GGCGTAGACCTGTCCATACAGGCAGGCGAAATCTTCGCCCTGCTCGGCCCCAATGGCGCAGGCAAGACCACCCTGATCAGCATTATCTGCGGCCTGGTGAACCCCACGGGCGGCAACGTAACGGTGGGTGGCCACGACATCATCCGTGATTACCGCAAGGCGCGCGCCCTGATCGGCCTGGTGCCGCAGGAACTCACCACCGATGCGTTTTCAACTGTCTGGCAGACAGTCAGCTACAGCCGTGGCCTGTTCGGCAAGAAGGCCGATCCGGCTCATATAGAAGGCGTGCTGAAAAGCCTTTCGTTATGGGACAAAAAAGACAGCCGCCTCATCACTTTATCCGGCGGCATGAAGCGGCGGGTGCTGATTGCCAAGGCGCTGTCGCACGAACCCCGCATCCTGTTTCTGGACGAACCCACAGCCGGGGTGGATGTATCCCTGCGCCAGGACATGTGGGCGCTGGTGCGTTCCCTGCGCGCCACCGGCGTCACCATCATTCTCACCACCCATTACATCGAAGAAGCCGAGGAAATGGCTGACCGCATCGGGGTGATCAATAACGGCGAAATCATTCTGGTGCAGGATAAACACCTGCTCATGCAGACTCTGGGCAAGAAAGAACTGACCCTGATGCTGGATGAGCCACTGGACGACATCCCGGCAGCGCTTGCCCCTTTCCGCCTGCGCCGTGGCGCTCAGGCCCACGAGCTGGTGTATACCTATGACAGCCAGCAAAACGATATTGCCGCCCTGCTGGCCGCCATCGGTCAATGCGGCCTGCAGCTGCAGGATCTGCAAACCCACCAGAGTTCGCTGGAAGATATTTTTGTCAGGCTGATCGGGAGCGCCTCATGAACTGGCAGGCCATCTATGCCATCTATGCGTTTGAAATGGCGCGCACGCGCCGCACTCTGCTGCAAAGCATTGTGGCGCCGGTGATTTCCACCTCGCTGTATTTTGTGGTGTTTGGCGCGGCCATCGGCCACCGCATCAATGAAATCGACGGCGTGAACTACGGCTCGTTCATCGTGCCAGGGCTGATCATGCTGATGCTGCTGACCCAGAGCGTGTCGAATGCATCGTTTGGAATTTATTTCCCCAAGTTCAACGGCACCATTTACGAGGTGCTGTCGGCTCCGATTTCGTCCATTGAGATCGCGCTGGGCTTTGTGGGGGCGGCTGCGACCAAATCCGTTCTGCTGGCTATCATCATTCTGGTAACGGCCACCGCCTTTGTTCCGGTGCGCATTGATCACCCGGTATGGATGCTGTTGTTCCTGTTCCTGACGGCCATTACCTTCAGCCTGTTCGGTTTTATCATCGGCATCTGGGCGGACGGCTTTGAAAAACTGCAGCTTGTGCCTTTGCTGGTGGTCACGCCGCTTACGTTTCTGGGCGGCAGTTTTTATTCCATCGACATGCTGCCGCCCTTCTGGCAGACCGTCACGCTGTTCAACCCTGCGGTGTATCTGATCAGCGGCTTTCGCTGGAGCTTCTACAGCATTGCCGATGTGAATGTTGTGGTCAGCCTTGGCATGACGGTGGTGTTTCTGCTGGCCTGCCTGGCTGCGACCACCTGGATATTCCGCACCGGCTACCGGCTGAAGAACTGAACCCAGGCCAGCCGTATTCCACCAGGAAGTACGGCTGAAGCAGCTTTAATCGCGGAAGTTGTTGAACTGCAAAGGCAGATCGACATCTGTTTTGCGCAGCAAAGCCATGGCGGCCTGGAGATCATCGCGCTTCTTGCCCGACACGCGCAATTTATCGCCGTTGATCTGTGCTTCAACCTTGAGCTTGGCGCCTTTCAGCGCGGCAATGAGCTTTTTACTGACAGGCTGTTCCAGGCCCTGGCGCACGGTAATCTGGCGCCGCGCCCCGGATACATTTTCGCTGGGATCGGCAATATCCAGGCAGCGCACGTCGATATTGCGGGCCGACAGACGCCCGCGCAGAATCTCCATCATCTGTTCCAGCTGGAAGACGCTGGGCGCGGATTGCGTAACGACATATTCATTGAGTTCAAAGCTTGCATCGACCCCCTTGAAATCGAAGCGCTTGGCCAGTTCGCGATTGGCCTGATCGACCGCATTGGCGAGTTCGTGCTTATCGACCTCGGATACGACGTCGAATGATGGCATATTGCTGCTCCTGTGCAATGAAAAGGAAAGTAAAGACGTATTCTAAGCCAGGCCCGCACGCTGTCGCCATAAAGGCAGACGGGGCATCAGAAGATGCCCCGTTCCCGTACAGCCTGCTGTGGATCAGAGCGCCTCGGCCTGCTTGCGCAGTTCGAACTTCTGGATTTTTCCGGTGGACGTCTTGGGCAGTTCGCAGAACACCACATAGCGGGGCGCTTTGTAGCCGGCAAGATGCTGTTTGCAGTGCTCGATGATTTCCTCGACTGAGGTGGTCGCCTCTTCCTTGAGCTCGACAAAGGCGCAAGGCGTTTCGCCCCAGCGCGCATCGGTCTTGGCCACGACAGCGGCCGCCATCACGGCGGGATGACGATACAGCACGTCTTCCACTTCAATGGAAGAAATGTTCTCGCCGCCGGAAATGATGATGTCCTTGCTGCGGTCTTTGATCTTCATGTAGCCATCGGGGTCGGCCACGGCAAGGTCGCCGCTGTGAAACCAGCCGCCCGCCAGCGCTTCCTGGGTGGCTTTGGGGTTTTTGAGATAACCCTTCATGACGATATTGCCACGGAACATGATTTCACCCATGGTTTCGCCATCCTGCGGCTGCGGGCGCATGGTGGCCGGGTCCATGACGCAGGCGCTTTCCTGCAATGGCGACGCAACACCCTGCCGTGAATTCAGGCGGGCGCGTTCACCGATATCGACATCCTGCCAATGCGCATGCTTGGGGCACACTGTACCCGGGCCGTAGGTTTCGGTGAGGCCGTAGACGTGCAGCAGGTCGAAGCCCAGGCGTTCCATGCCTTCCAGCATGGTGGCGGGCGGCGCGGCCCCGGCCACCATGGCCTTGACGCCTGCCGGCACGCCTTCCTTCATGGAGGCGGGCGCATTCACCAGCATGCTGTGGACAATCGGCGCCCCGCAGTAATGGTTCACACCGTGTTCGCGGATGGCATCGAAAATGGCTTTGGCATCGACCCGGCGCAGGCAGACGTTCACCCCCGCGCGCAAGGCCAGCGCCCAGGGAAAGCACCAGCCGTTGCAGTGGAACATGGGCAACGTCCACAGATACACGGCGTGCTTGGGCATGTCCCATTCCAGGGAATTGGAAATCGACGCCAGGGCTGCGCCACGGTGGTGGTAGACCACGCCCTTGGGGTTGCCCGTTGTGCCGCTGGTGTAGTTCAGGGCAATTGCGTCCCATTCGTCGGCAGGCAGTTCCCAGGCGTAGTCGGGGTCGCCCTGAGCGATGAAAGCCTCGTATTCGAGATTGCCCACAGCGTCAGGTTTGCCATCGAATAGCGGGTCGATGACATCAATTACCTGTATGGGTGTGGAGGATTCGCGCAGCGCCAGGGCCTGGCGCGCCACAGCGGCGAATTCGGAATCGACGATCAGCGTGCGGGCTTCGCCGTGATCCAGTATGAAAGCCACGGTCTGCGCATCGAGGCGGGTATTGATGGTGTTGAGCACCGCGCCTGTCATGGGAACGCCAAAATGGGCTTCCACCATGGCGGGGGTGTTGGGCAGCAGCACGGCGATGGTGTCGCCCTTGCCCGCGCCGCTGTTGGCCAGGGCACTGGCCAGCTGGCGGCTGCGCCGGTAGGTTTCCGACCAGCTGCGGCGGATGGCGTTGTCGCCAAAGCCATGTATGACAGCCGGACGATCGGGATACAGCCGCGCCGAGCGCTCAATATAGGATAGCGGTGACAGCGGCGTGAAATTCGCCTGGGTGCGCGGAAGACCCTGATCGTAGATAC
>JAAZDZ010000340.1 GCA_012512545.1 Alcaligenaceae bacterium
ACCTGCCCCGCGTAAACAGCTACGTGCGCCAGGTCGCGAGCCGTTACGGCACGTTCAGGCCGCTGCTGCGCCTGCTCGACCGCCTGGAAGGCGTACAACCCGTCAACCCGCTGGGCTTCGCATGAAGGCAATGATTCTGGCTGCCGGGCGCGGCCAGCGCATGCGCCCGCTCACCGACCACACTCCCAAGCCTTTGCTAAAAGTCGGCGGCAAGCCGCTGATCGTCTGGCATATTGAAAAACTCGTGGCCGCCGGGCTGCGCGACATCGTCATCAACTGCGCGTGGCTGGGGCAGCGCCTGCAAGCTGCCCTGGGCAATGGCGAATCCTATGGTGCCCGGCTGATCTGGTCGCCTGAAGACCCCGCGCTGGAGACAGCAGGCGGTATCGCCCACGCCCTGCCCCACCTGGGGTCTGACCCCTTTTTAGTCGTCAATGGCGACATCTGGTGCGATTGGGATTTCCGGCAAGCCAGCGAACGCGCCGCCCAAGTGAGCAATGCGCAGGCCCTGGCCTGGCTGCTGCTGGTGGATAACCCGCCCCACCACACGCAAGGCGACTTCTGCCTGAATGCCGCCGGATACATCCAGAGGCGTTCCGCTACCCACGACAGCCTGACTTTCTCCGGCATCGGCGTGTATCAGCCTCGGTTTTTTGCAACGATCTCCGGTCAGGAGCCCGCGCCTCTGGCCCCCCTGCTGCATGAGGCCGTACAAACCCAAAGCCTGATCGGCAGCCGCCACACCGGCCAATGGCTGGACATCGGCACGCCCGAACGCCTGCAACACCTGGACACTCAACTCACATCGTGAAAGCTGGCCGACCCGGATGCTGGCTTGTTAAACTGCCGGGTGGGCTGACAGCCCGTTTTTTGCACGTGAAAGGAATAAAAAGGTAAACCATGTTCGGATCGTCGAAGCGACAAGCATTCAGACCTACCGCCTACGGCCACTCCCGTCGACGCCGGGGCATCCCGAGGTGGCTGGTTCTGTTGCTGACCGGCATTGTTCTGGGCGCAGGCGGCCTTCTGTTTCTGCAAAAGAGCTACGGGCCAACCCGCCTGACCGTCGAACAGTCGGAACAACTGCACTACGATCTCAATAGTGTGAACATGGACAAGCAGCGGTTGCAATCGCAGCTCAATCAGCACATCCAGGAACTCAAGGAAGCCCACGCGCGCATTCAGTCCCAGGATGCAGAGCTCATCGAACGGCAAACCGAAATCGACCGCCTCAGCTCCGATGTCGCCCTGTTCACCGAAACCGCACCCGAAGATCCTCGCGGCACATCGCCAGGCATCCGCGCTGTCTCGTTCAACTTCGCAGATGACCAGCTCGATTACCATATCCTGGTCATGCAAGACGCCGACAAAGCCCAGCCCTTCACCGGCGAAGTTACCCTGACCGCAGCAGGCCGCTACAGCAATGGCCGCAATGCCAACGAAGAACTGGCGCCCTTCCCCGTTTCGCTGGAACGCTACACCCATCTCCAAGGCACGGTGGAAGTCCCGGAAGGCTTCACCCCGCGCGAAGTCACCATCCAGATCCGCGCCCAGGGTTCCGACCGTGTCAGCGCCATGCGCGTCATCCGCGTACCGCGCTGATCTTTTTGCAGAAACTGAAAGAGCCGCAGTCATTTCATGACATGCGGCTCCAAAGAACTCAAAAGCAAACGTTCAGAAAAAACTCAGAACGCCGGAACAATCGCCCCTTTGTACTGCGTCTGAATGAACTCGCGCACTTCATCCGTCTGCAGCGCCTTGATCAGCTTCTGCACTGCGGCATCATCCTTTTTCGCAGCAGTCGTGGCGACCAGGTTGGCATAAGGTGAATCCTGGCCTTCCAGGAACAGGGCGTCCTCCACCGGGTTCAGACCCGCTTCCAGCGCATAGTTGGTATTGATCAGCGCAATGTCCACATCGGGCAGCACGCGCGGCAGCGTAGCGGCCTCCAGTTCGCGGAAGCGCAGCTTCTTGGGGTTCTCAGCGATATCGCGGGCCGTCGCCAGAATATTGGACGGGTCCTTCAGCGTGATCAGCCCCTGAGCCTGCAGCAGCAGCAAAGCGCGCGCGCCGTTGGACGGATCGTTCGGCAGCGCGACCTGAGCGCCATCCTTCAGCTCGTCAACGCTTTTGATCTTGCTGGAATAGGCGCCAAAAGGCTCGACGTGAACCAGCCCGACCGACACGAGGTCCGTCTTGCGTTCGCTGTTATACGAATCCAGATACGGCTTGTGCTGGAAGAAGTTGGCATCCAGTTGCCCGTCTGCCACCTGTGCATTGGGCTGCACGTAGTCGGTGAACACCTTGATATCAAGTTCCACGCCTTCCTTGGCCAGCGCGGATTTGACGAATTCCAGCAACTCGGCATGAGGCACTGGCGTAGCGGCCACACTGAGCTTTTCGGCGTGCGCGGCAGACGTTGCAAACAAGGCAGCCAACGCAAGCGTTGCGGCAGGGGCGAATGTTCTGAACAACATGTTTTTCTCCAAAAACGAATTACTTACGATTCAAACGGGCAACCAGACGGTCGCCAAACACTTGCAGCAACTGCACCATGATGACAAGAATCACCACAGTCACAATCATGACATCGGTTTGATAGCGCTGATATCCAAATCGCAGGGCGAGATCCCCCAGGCCGCCACCGCCAATCACGCCGGACATGGCCGAATACCCCACCAATGCGATGGCAGTGACAATAATTGCCGCCACAATGCCGGTCATAGCTTCAGGCAGCAAAGCTAACAACACGGTTTCACGGGAATTTGCTCCCATAGCGCGGCAGGCTTCCGAAACACCGGGGTCCAGTTCCCGCAGCACGTTTTCCACCAGACGCGCGAAGAAGGGAGCAGCACTGGCCACTAAAGGCGGAATTGCGCCCTCAACGCCCAAAGACGTACCGGCCAGCACCCTAGTCAGGGGAATCATCACAATCAAAAGAATCAGGAAGGGCACTGAACGCAGCACGTTCACAATGAACGACAACGTCTGGTAAACCGGCGCATTGGCCAGCATCTGTCCCGGGCTGGCAAGAAACAGCACCACCCCTAAAGGCAAGCCGATAATGACAGTGAACAGCAGCGAAAACCCTGTCATTAGAAAAGTATCTACGGTCGCTTCGCCAATCAGCAACCAATCTATATTGCCAAAGTTCATTGCTGCAGTTCCTCGCATTCCACGCCATGGGTGCGCAACACTTGGGGCAGTTGACTGACAAGGTGAGGCTCGCCTTGCACAGCCACCACCAACTGGCCGTAGGGGGTTTCTTTGATGCGCCCCACCGAGCCTTGCAAAATACTG
>JAAZDZ010000341.1 GCA_012512545.1 Alcaligenaceae bacterium
ACCTCGCCCGCCTGCTCGGCAGCGTGTGCCATGTCCAGCGCGGCCCGCATGCCGATGGCGTCAAAAGCGGCCAATGTGGCAGAGTCCGCATGATCAAAGCATAAAACAGGGGCATTCCCGGCAGACATACACTACACTCTCAGGCAGCAAAGGGGACACAAAAGAAAGATTCAGCGATAAACGCCCCACAGTTTAGCGCCGGATCTCCGCTGTACAGTACCCGCCCCTGCATTGCTTGATGTAACATTCAGATACTCACAATGAAACAAGGAGGGTCCCCTATGCTGGGCCGTATCGCCATTCATCTTAGCAACGATGACGCTTGCTCCCGTCGCATTGACGCAGGTCTGCAACTCGCCAAGGAACACGGTGCCGAAGTCGTCGGCGTTTACCCCGCCGACGGTGCTGCGGGCCACTATTACGACGAATCCATCATTCCTCAAGATATCCGCAAAGTGCTGCGCAACCGTCGCGATGAATTCCGCGAAGCCGTGCGCACAAGGTTTCTTGAGCGCGCGGCCGCCGCGGGTGTGAAAGCCGAATGGCGCGCGCCCAAGGGCGAAGCCGACGAAACCCTGGCCCTGCATGCCCGCTACTGCGATCTGCTGGTCATGAGCAAGGCTGAGCGCGTCGATTCCGTAGCCGCCATCGTTCCCAACCTGCCAGAATCCGTGGTCATGGCTTCCGGTCGCCCTGTGCTGATGATCCCCAACGCGGGCAGCTTCGAAAGCATTGGCCGCCGCGTGCTGTACTGCTGGGATCAGCGCCGCGAAGCGGCCCGCGCCTTCACTGACGGCACGCCCTTCTTCAAGCGCTGCGAAGAGCTCGCCGTGCTGGAAATCGACCGCGACGAACGCGCCTTCCAGGACAACGATCTGCACGAAGACGACTTCATCAATTTCTGCGTCAGCCAGGGCTATCCGCAACCCAAGCACCTGGTCAAGAACAGCGATGACATCGGCGTGGGCAACATCATCCTCAATACCGCCAGCGATCTGGGCAGCGACCTCATCGTCATGGGCGCCTATGGCCACAGCCGCATGCGTCAGTGGGTTATGGGCGGCGCATCGCGCACCCTGCTGTCCTCCATGACGGTACCCGTAGTGCTGGCTCACTAAGCCGCCACACGGCGTTTTTCAGCCAGCGTAGAACTGCCGCAGCACCTGCGGCAGCAAGCCTGGCAGGTCTTCCGATATCAAACCGGGGCCTGCCAGCCTGCCTGCCTCTCCATGCATCCACACCGCTGCGCAAGCCGCTTCAAATACCGGCATTCCCTGGGCCAGCAATGCGGCCACCATGCCTGCCAGCACATCCCCCGAACCTCCGGTAGCCAGCCATGCGGGCGCATTGGCGTTGAT
Source organism: Alcaligenaceae bacterium (assembly GCA_012512545.1). Lineage (GTDB taxonomy): Bacteria > Pseudomonadota > Gammaproteobacteria > Burkholderiales > Burkholderiaceae_B > Yanghanlia. The sequence goes on from JAAZDZ010000341.1 coordinate 1,359, forward strand.
CGCCGCCCTGCCCCCTGGTTCAGCCACCACCGTATCCGCCCCTTTCAGCACTACGACAGTGCCGGAACGCTGCGCCGCGCGGCGGGCCCGCGCAAGCTTATCGCCCGCCACTGAGAACAGCCGTGCGAATTCGCCGTCGTGCGGCGTCAGCACGCAAGGCCCGCGCAAGGCGGAAAACAGCGTGGCGGGCTGATCGGCGAATACGCTCAATGCATCCGCATCCAGCACCAGGGCGCGCCCCGTAGCGGCGGCGGCCAGCACATTGCGCCGGGTCTGTTCAGCCACACCCGCGCCAGGCCCCAGCACCAGGGCATTACGGCGTTTATCCGCCAGCGCGGGAGCAAGATCGCTGCCGGGCAAGGCTTCCACCATAATGCTGGTCATGGCCGCCGCATAGATTGCCCAGGCTTCGGGGGGCGCGGCAATGGTGACCAGACCGGCCCCCGCCCGGGCCGCGCCCAGCGCCGCCAGACGCGCTGCGCCTGTCATCCTGGCCCCGCCATTGACCAGCACATGCCCGCGCTTGTATTTGTGCGTGGCCGCATCCGGCCGTGGCAGCTGTGCAGACCACAGCGCCGACGCGTTCTCAAAGGTGGGCGCGGCAATCTCTTGCAGCACGGTTGCAGGAATGCCGATATCGGCCAGCACGACTTCCCCGCACAGCTGGCGCCCCGGCAGCAACAGATGCGCCGGTTTCTTGCGAAAGAAGGTGACAGTCAGCGCCGCTTGCACCGCCATGCCGCGTACCTGGCCGCTGGCACCATCCAGGCCGCTGGGCACATCCACCGCGCAGACCGGCAGCCCCCGCCTGGCCACTTCGCGCAATATATCGGCAGCAGGGCCGTCCACATCGCGCGACAGCCCCGCGCCGAACAAGGCATCCACCACGAGATCCACCCCGTCCAGCAGATGGATATCCAGGGCATGGACGTCATTGCGCCACTGCTGCGCGTGCCAGGCCGCGTCTCCTTGCAGATCGCCGGGCGCGCCCGACAACGCGACCCTGACCTGCCAGCCCGCAGCCAGAAGGCGGCGCGCCACGACGAACCCGTCGCCGCCATTGTTGCCGGGGCCGCACAGCACCAGCACCGCGCCGGGCAGCCAGCGCGCCTCAATGGCATCGGCCACCGCCTGGCCCGCCGCCGCCATCAGATCAACGCCCGGCACCCCAGCGGCTATGGCAGCCTGATCTGCCCGCGCCATCTCGGCAGGCGTCAGCAGTACGTGGGAAAACGTATGGGACACGATATACCCCCCAACAACTTGAATCGTGCATGAGTACAGAAAGTGATATGTTATCGTGCGGCATTGTCCATGGATGTAAGCATGAATCCGATTCTCAATGTCTCGGGGCTCACCAAAACCTACGCGTCCGGCTTCCAAGCCTTGAAAGGCGTAGACCTGTCCATACAGG
>JAAZDZ010000342.1 GCA_012512545.1 Alcaligenaceae bacterium
ACAGTGTTGACACAGAGTCGAAACTTGTTAAGCTGTTGCCAGCCATAATTTGAAACAGGAGCCAAAATGCGTGGTGTTATCCGCAAATGGGGAAACAGCGCAGCCATCCGCCTGCCCTCCTCCATGCTCAAAAGCCTCAGGGTGGGGGTCGATGACCTGATGGAAATGCGCGTGGAACGCGATTGCCTGATTCTTCAGCCTGTCCGTTCCGAGGAATACACGCTGGGCCAGCTGGTGGGGGCCATCAAGTCCGCCAACACCCACGAAGAAATCGATTACGGCTCAATGTAGCACCCACCAAGGCATTGACACACCATGAGCAAACGCTATACCCCTGAAGCCGGTGACATCGTTCACATTCATTTCGAGATGCCGCCCCGACACACCGGCCCCGATTACAAACCGGCTTTGGTCATCAGCCCCTCCCTCTACAATAAGAAATCCGGTCTGATGATGTGCTGCGCCATCACGGCTCAAGCCAAGGGGTATCCGTTTGAAGTGCCCCTGACCTCCATGGAAGGGCACAGCGCTCTGGCGGATCAGGTCAAAAGCCTGGGCTGGCCGGGCATAAAAATCAGTCTTCAAGGCCGCGCCAGCCCCGAAGAGCTGGCCGCCGTACGCGCCAAGCTCACCGCACTCATTCTGCCTGGTTGAGCGCTTGCCGTTTCTTCCTCACAATTCATAACTCATGAGCCGTTTCAAGCAGCTGGAAAGCTTTGTGGCGGTTGCCGCGCTGGGTAGCCTGTCCGCCGCCGCCCGGCAGGAAGGGGTCGCCCCGGCCATGATAGGCAGGCGCATCAACGCCCTGGAAGCGCGTCTGGGCATCAAGCTGCTGGTGCGTTCCACCCGCAGCATGTCGCTGACCTCCGAAGGCAACGCTTTTCTGGAAGAAGCCCAGCGCATATTGCGCGAACTCAACGATCTGGAATCACGTATATCGCAAGGTAGTGTGCGCCCTTCAGGACACCTGCGCGTCAGCGCACCTGCGGGGTTCGGGCGTCGCCACGTCGCTCCGCTCCTGCCCGATTTCACGGCCTCCTACCCGGATGTCAGCATCAGCCTGGATCTCAGCGACCGGCTGGTGGATCTCATTGAAGAGGGCTACGACTGCGCCATCCGCATTGGTGAACTGGAAGATTCCCGCATAGTGGGAGTCCGGCTGGCCGACAACAAGCGGGTCATTGTCGCCGCACCCGCTTACCTGCAACGCCATGGCCGCCCCAATGTGCCAGACGACCTGCTGGAACACAACTGCCTGTCATTCGGCCAGCAAGGCAACCAGGCCAAAGGCTGGCTGCTGAGCCAGAACGGACAATTACGCGCCATCCGGGTCAAGGGGAATCTGGCATGCAGCGATGGCTCGGTTCTGCATCAATGGACGCTGGCCGGCATGGGCCTGGCCTGGCGATCGCTCTGGGAAGTTCAGGAGGATATCGAGGCCGGACACCTGATTACCGTGCTGGAAGAATATGCTGCACCGCCGAATGGTATATTTGCCCTGATGCCCGAACGCAAGCACCTACCTCAAAGGCTGCGCTTGTTTCTCGATATGCTCAAAGGGCATTACTCTTCGCCCGACTACTGGAAAGGCGGCTGACATCAACAGCGCAATTCATAACGCAAATCCACGAGAAATGCAATCGGGACAGGCTCCCTGCTATCCTTTATACTTGATCTATATCAAACAGCAATGGCGAGCCGCTGTGCGCCCGCAAGGGCACCCTGACGTATGCAAAAGCGAATTAGTGTAACTTCCGATTCAACACGTTGTTCAACCTGTATGTTGAGCGAACTCTGCTTCCCATTGGGCATGGCGCGCAACGACGTCGCCCGACTGGATGAGCTGATCAGAGAACGCATACGCATTCCCAAGGGCTCCGCTCTCTTTCATCTGGGCGACAAAACCGAAGCTGTCTACGGCATCCGTTCAGGCACACTGAAAACCCAACTCGAAGACGCCTCCGGTCAGGTGCAGATCACCGGCTTTCTGCTGCCGGGCGAAATTCTCGGCATGGACGGCCTGGTCAACAACACGCATGTTTCCCATGCCATCGCTCTGGAAGACAGCGAAGTCTGTGTAATTCGCATTGAAGACATGGATCAGCTATCACTGCATTTTCCAGCGCTGCAGCAGCAGTTTCGCAGGCTGATGAGCAAGGAAATCAACCGCTCTCATCAACTGGTGATGTCGCTGGGTTCCCTGCGTTCCGAACAACGCCTGGCTGCTTTTCTGCTGAACCTTTCGCACCGCCTTTCGGCCCTGGGCTATTCGCCTTATGAATTCGTGCTGCGCATGAGCCGCGAAGAAATCGGCAACTACCTGGGCCTGACCCTCGAAACCGTCAGCAGGCTGTTTTCCCGCTTTTCGCGGGAAGGTCTGTTGCAGATACGCCAGCGGGAAGTGCATATTCTGGACATGCAGGCCCTACGCAGTCTTTCGGGAACGGATTGCGGTTAAACCCTGCCCTGCTGCTGCCCGACCCGCCTAAATGGGTTCGCCGAACTCGTCGTATTCACGCGCTCGCGGCGCAATATTGAGCGTCAGCGTGCTCGACAGGGCGGCCATCAGCCAGAAAAAGAAAAAACCGATGGTATACGCCTGCATGCGGCTGGTTTGAACGTGTCCGAAAATCACGAGATCCAGAGGATCGATAAAGGCGAACACGAAAAAAGTCATCAAGGCGGCGACCAGGAACGAAGGCCACATTATCCACATCAATGAACGCCATCTCATAGCGCGGTCTCCTGCTTCTTCAGCGCCTGCGGCGCTATTACCCTACTATGTCGCTTGAACCCGTAGTCGGCAACGAGTCTTGCATTTGGGCACATTCAGGGTTGGGCCTTGGCTTCCACCTGAGGCTTGGTCACCACCAGACCGCGCTTTACGCCCCCGTCACGGATTTCCTGATCTGAAAAATGATGGAAAGCCAGGTAGATGGTGATCACGCACCCGATAATGGCCAGAGCCGGACCCGCCATGAGTATCCAGGGCCAGGGCTCGCGATACCAGGGCTTCGCTTGGTCAGTGTCTTTCATGCCATATGTTTAGTTGAGGTTTAAACAGTACGATATCGGTTTTTTTCCCCGATATCAATTGGGAACGTAAAAACTGGAACGCTCCATGACCTCGATCTCCCGGCCCTGCTCCGATG
>JAAZDZ010000343.1 GCA_012512545.1 Alcaligenaceae bacterium
CCACACAGGCCGGGTTACAGCACAATCCGCTGTGGACTGTGACTCAACTTTGGTACCATTGTCGGGCAGCAAGCCTGCAAACGCGCGGGCACCGGCCAACACTGAAGATCACTCCATGCAAAACATTGTTCTCCTCACCGGTATCTCAGGTTCTGGAAAATCCGTGGCCTTGCGTCTGCTTGAAGACGCGGGGTATGTCTGTGTTGACAATCTGCCTGTACGCTTCCTGCAGGAATTCATCTCCACCACGCAGCAGCAGGGGATAGAACGAGTCGCCGTCGCCATCGACGTGCGCACGGTAGGCGAACTGGATGAGCTGCCCGCCGCCGTCCAGGAAATGCGGTCTCAGGGCATTGCCTTTCGCGTCATTTTTCTCGATGCCAACGACCACACTTTGCGCCAGCGCTATTCGGAATCCCGGCGCCGCCACCCCCTGACCGACCGGCTGGCCTTGCAGCGCGGCCATACGCCATCGCTGCAGGAATGCATAGATACCGAACGCGAGATGCTGGCCCCCCTGCGCGAGCAGGAACACACAATCGACACATCCGGCCTCACGCCCGGCCAGCTGCGCTCCTGGGTAAGAGATCTCGTTCAGGCCGACCGCGCGCCCGTCGTGCTGACCTTCGCTTCGTTTGCCTACAAGCGCGGCGTGCCCGGCGATGCCGACCTCGTGTTCGATGTGCGCTGCCTGCCCAACCCCCACTACGATGAGGCCCTGCGCCCGATGACTGGGCGCGACGCGCCGGTGGCAAAGTGGCTTTCACAGTTCGGCAGTGTCGAAGCCATGATCTCCGACATTGCAGGGTATATCGAGCGCTGGCTGCCCCTGTACATGCAGGACACCCGCAACTACCTCACCGTGGCCATTGGCTGCACTGGCGGCAAGCATCGTTCAGTCTATGTTGCGGAAGAACTCGCAAGGCGCTTCGCCGACCACGCCCCCCTGATCCGGCACCGCAACCAGCCGCCGCCTCCTGAACCCGCATAGGAGACCGCCCCGGCCATGACGACAACGCCTTCCCTGAGTTCCCCCTGGCAGACGCTTGCCGTTCTGCTGATACTTGCCGCCCTGCTGGCAGGCTGTGGTTCCTCGCCCAGGCAGCGTTCATCCGCAAGCAGCGCGCCGCCCTACACAGGCGGGGGCTACTACAAGGACGACGGACCGGGCCGCAATATTCCTGCCAACGTAGCCAATACGCCCGATGCCGTGCCGCGCATTGAGCCTCATAACAACGCCAACTTCCGCCCCTATACCGTGCTGGGCCAGCGCTTTGTGCCCGTGAGCGCCACCACCCAGTTACGCCAGCGTGGCGTGGCATCGTGGTATGGCCGGAAATTCCATGGTCAGAAAACAGCTAATGGCGAAACCTATGACATGTACGCCATGACGGCCGCCCACCCGACCCTGCCGCTGCCCAGCTACGCCCGGGTCACCCATGTGCAAAGCGGCCGCAGCATCATTGTGCGGGTGAATGATCGCGGCCCGTTTCTGCGTGGCCGCATCATCGACCTCTCCTACGCCGCAGCCGCCAGGCTGGGCATCATCGGCCAGGGCAGTGATGTCGTCGAAGTCGAAGCCATCACCCATGCCGATATCCGCAAGGGCCTGAACATGGCCGCCGCGCCAGCGCCCTCCAAAGCCGTCGCTGTCAGCCCGGCGCCTGCGCAAGTGGTTGCTGCAGCACCGGCGCCTACGCCTGCTCCCGCCACGCAGCAGCCTTCCCCCACCCCTTCGCCCCCGGCAGATGCCCCCGTCACACCGGACGCCCTGGCCGCTCTCGATCAGCAGACCCTCGACACCTTGCGAGGCAGTCACACCCCCGCTGTCACCCAGGAACCCAGCGCAGGCATCTATCTGCAGTTCGGCGCTTTTGGCAGCTATATTTCCGCCGATCAACTCGCCAACCGGCTCAACGGCGAAATTGCCCACGTGGAAACCCGCAACGTTCACGTCCATAGTGGAGCAGACCTGCACAGGGTGAGAATCGGCCCCTACGCCACCCGCACTGCCGCAGTCAACGCCGCTGTGCGCATACAGGAAGCCACCGGCTTGCAGCCCACACTGGCGCAGCGTTAGTGCCCTGTCTGGTTGATTGGCCTGGTTATCTGCGGCGCCCTGCCCCGCCTTTCTCTGCGCCGCGCTCCAGCGCCAGCGCATAGAGCGCATCGCGCGGGGCACCGCTGACCCTGGCCGCCACTTTCACGGCGTCGCGCACAGACAGCACCTCAAGCAAGGCATCCAGCAAAGCGACCGCCTGTGCATCCAACGTGTCGCTCGCAGCCACTTCCGCTTCGTGCAGAATCAGCACGAACTCGCCCTGGCTGCGATGGCTGTCGGCATCAAACCATGCTCCGGCATCGGCCAGCGCCAGCGTTTCCACCTGCTCGAAACGCTTGGTGAGCTCCCGGGCGACGCTCAGACGACGCGCAGGGCCGCACACGGCCAGCATGTCATCCACCGTGGCCCGCACCCGATGCGGCGACTCGAACAGCACCACAGGCGCGGCCACGGCACACCATTTCTGCAGCCATTTGCGGCGCGCGCCCTGTTTGGGCGGCGCAAACCCGGCAAAGACAAAGGCGGGGTTTTCGTCAGAGGTGGCGCCGGCCGCCATCAGCGCCGTGATCACGGCGCTGGCGCCGGGTATCGGCACCACCTGATAGCCCGCCTCGCGCACGCGGCGCACAATGCGGGCGCCCGGATCACTGACCGCTGGCGCCCCGGCGTCGGATATC
>JAAZDZ010000344.1 GCA_012512545.1 Alcaligenaceae bacterium
CGCCAGGGCCAACCAAAGTAAATCCGTGCTCTCCTCATTTTCACAGCATAGCCAATAACATTCCCCGTTCACCACGCCGCCGTCGGTATCAATCCAGAAAACAGGCTTGTCAGAAATATCGGGAAAGACCAACTTTGGCGCCGACCAAGCTGACGGGTCTTGCGGCACCCAGAGTTCAAACCAGTTACGGCCAGCGTCGAGTACATAAGTGCGGGCTTCAAGTATGTCCCTGTGTCGTTCTAGATAGAGTGCGGCCTTTGGATACAAGCTGAGGTCGATTGCATATCGACGACCGTCGACGACCGTATGGGGGTATAGAATTTCCTTTCTATGCTTCGGATTATTAGGAAGTGTTGCACGGAAGCGACGGGCGCAATGCCGGGTCAGGAGAGGTCTCAATAGCTCTGGCCGCCCTTCGGGGATATCGTTCCAATCACTCCGAATAAACACCTTATCTGCTGTGGATTTCACACCTACGCGGATTTTTCCAATATGTCGAAACGTCTGCCATGTATTTGACTCAACGGTTGTGAGCCAAATAGCGGTAGCAGCTGTGCCCACACACCACACACCTTTCGGGTCATCACCATTATTCAGTGAGCCGTGTCGTACGCGGAACCGGCGTCCATCAGCAACCTCAACCACCGTATCATCATCTGAATTCAGTGCAGCGAGTACCTCAGCACACTGCGATTGTGCGGGGTCTTTTGTTTCGTAAATCGTCGAGAAGGCGATGTTTCGGGTATGGGAGTATTGCGGGTTCCTTATCCCTTTCGCTAACAGGACTGAAGGTAGAACCGCGGCATCAAATAGCTTGGTGTCCCCTAAATCCCATGCATGAAGAATCTGGAATCTCGAAAGCAATGCTTGACGCACGGCTTCTCCAGATTTTGTAGTCATGAACCTATTGGAGGTGATGATACCGGTTACGCCGCCAATAGCGAGCACCTTTGAGATGCCCAGCAAGAAGGGATAGTAGAGGTCAACACGCCCTGTTAAGCCAAAGCTCTGCGCGAGTATTTTGGCTTGGCCGGCCCCCAGAATTTGTGTACGCACATACGGCGGATTAGCGATTACCAAGTGGAATGGCTCTTGTTCGCTATCGGAAAACAAATCACTCCCCTTCAAGGCCAGAACGTGCTCGAGGAAGTCATTTTGCTCTATATGGAGCGGGAGGCCGGTAAAAGCCTTTGCAAGCCGTGTCGTGGCAATTTGAATAGCGTCGGCGTCGGTGTCGTAACCCCAGACCTCGACCCGCTCGAGAGCATCGTCAGGTAAACATTTCAGTAGGGCATGAAGTAGGGCACCATCCCCGACAGCGGGGTCGAGAACACGGATAATACCTGTCTCCGGCAGTTCTGCCGCTTCCAAAATATTCTCGGCCACGAAGGCGGCCAGATCTGACGGCGTATATGTTGCCCCCGTAAGCTTATGGGCTTCTACGTTGCTGTAACGCGCACTCAGTTCAGGTACATCTGGCTCTATTAAGCTACTCATAGTCATCATTCTATAGTATGGGCATAATTTTGCCTAAGGCGTGCGCGAAATAGCCCCCCGTTCGCGGCGTGGCTCGGGACGTTGCATGCATCGGTATGTTAACGGTTCTGACGCCCTTGGCTTGGTATTGTGCGTACATTTGTCATATCACTTTTGGTCATTCGCATTATTTCGGACAGAGCAGCCGACTAGAAAGAAAGGCGACGTTATGGGCAAGAAAACCGTTAAGCAGGAAGTGGATCTGGCCAAGCTGCCTCCCTTGAGCGACAAGCAAAAGGCCGAGCTGGCGGCATTGGCGACGCGCCCGGAAAAAGATATCGACTACAGCGATATGCCGCCGTTGTCGGCCGATTTTTGGAAGAGTGCCGAACGGGGCAAGTTCTACAAGCCGACAAAGACTTCGACCACCGTGCGCATCGACTCGGATGTCCTGACTTGACTGCGTTCGCAGGGTAAAGGCTACCAATCGCGCATCAATGAGATTCGGCGGGACATGCTCGAATCACTGAGCCACCAAGCGTCAGAGCGCCTACGTAGCCAAGCTGTGGGAGAGAGTTATGTATAAAGTTGGATTACCACTCTGGAAGACGGCGGCGCGCCTGGGGGTGCCGGTTTCTTTGCGCATCGACGTTCGTCACGATAGTGAAGTCAATGTATTCATCGCCACCAGCCCCGACCTGAACGGGCTGATTGTCGAAGCGACGACCATCGAAGATCTCATTCGTGAAACCAACGGTGCGGTAGAAATGCTGATGGAAGAGCTGGTTCACGGATCACCAAAAGCCCCCGAGGCATGGTTCAACTTCCACGGGGTGCAGGCTAGCGCGTGAACGGATATTACGATAGTGTTATTGCCGTGCTCAAGAAGCACGGCACACTGCCAACCAAATCCACGCCCTAAATCCACCTTTCTGACGGCGACCCTTAATGGTCTTTGAGAGCGCCCTTCCCCGGTTTCCGACTCGGGATGGGGCTGATCTTATTCGTTCCAGACTCAGTACCTTGCGGCTGCTGGCCTTCGACACCATGCCCTGGCATTTGGCGTCGCGGCTTTTTAGGGGGCTTGCCTCTCTTGTCCATATTGACCTCCGTTGGTCGTAGGCGGCTGCGGCGAATTCACTGCAGCCCGCTGTTCAGCTTATGCCTATTTTTGGGCATTTGCACTCTTTTCCGACCCGGCCAACCAAAATTTACCGACACCTCGCTGACCCACGCCCTGATTGCTTGCGCCCATGTTAAGTCCCATACCACTCCCGACAGGTACTATTCCTGTCGGGCCATCAAGCGAGGCGATTCAATGAAAGTGGGCTACCTTATCCCCGCGCCACCCCGGCACCCAGAAATTCTATCTCACCCCATCCATCCACCCTGGCCGTAAGGCGCTGTGTCGCAGCATTCAAGGAAAATCGATTACGAAATTTGCTATCATTTTCCACAACAACACCCGCCACACTTCAGGCCGCAGCATCAGCGCCGGTACAGTGCTCCCAGGGCGGGTTTCTCTTTTCTCGTGAGGGTTCTATGCAGCGTGACGTTCCAGCGCCCAATAACGCATCCATCAACGAGGGCCGACCTACAGTCCACAATAGGCAGCCGCAGGCCCAAGCATCAGGTGTCAGCCGAGCAGAAATGGCAGAGGCTGTGCAGTCAGACCCACGCGGCATGGCTGAGCGTTGGTTGGCCGAAAACGACGAAGCGCTGAGAAGCTCCAACGATTTCGTAGAAAAGCACGGCCTGCCCCTGGCAAAGTATCGAAGGTTCTGACGCCCCTTCATTCAGCCATCTTGGGTGCTGCACATGCAGACATTGCAGCCTGAAAGTAGCGTCAAAGAAATGACGATTTACCAATAAGTAATATAAAATGGTAGAACCGTAAGGAGAGAACCCATGCGAAACACATCCGTATCCCTCGGGCAGCACTTCACCCGCTTTATTGAATCCCAAGTTCAGGGCGGGCGCTATGGCTCTGCAAGCGATGTCGTCCGGGCGGGGCTGCGGCTCTTGGAAGAACACGAAACGAAGGTCAAGGCGCTGCAAGACGCGCTGAACGCGGGTCTTGAATCCGGCGAGCCGCGCCCCTTCGACTTTGAGGCTTTTAAGGCTCGCAAACGCGCAGGGCACGAAGCCCAATGAAAGCTGTTGCGTTCTCGCCCGCAGCAGAAGCCGACCTTGGCGAGATTTGGGACTACACCGCCGATAGGTGGGGACCAGACCAAGCCGACAGCTACACCGACGCGATTCGGGATACCTGCTATGCGTTGGCTAAAGGAACAAAGCAAGGCCGTCCCTCAGTGCTGCCGAGCTTTCAAAAATACCTGTGCGGTTCGCATGCGGTCTATTTCTTGGACTACGCCGACTGCTTGGACGTTATCCGTATCCTGCACCAACGGCAGGACGCAGAACAGCACTTGTAGGACGCAAAATCCAGAAGCGGCGCAGGGCGCTGCACGGGCATCATGCAGTACCTAACCATAGATACGGTATTCTGCGCGTCAATGGTTATTGATGCGGGTGGCCTTGCCTATTCCGCTGTCCTGTATGTGGTCTACACCGTCCGACATGAGGACACGATCCGCCTTATCTCTGCGAGGAAAGCCAATGCCGACGAAAGAAAAAATATCGTGAAGCGAACTCTTGACCTCAAGAAACGGCCAAAGTTGAGCGCCGAGCAAAAGGCACGACTGGACGTCGCGGCTTCGATGTCAGATGAAAAGATCGACTACAGCGACGCGCCCGCTTTGCCTGATGCGGCCTGGGTGAAAGCGGCAGAGCAGCTACCGCACACCAAGAAGCAAATCACGCTTCGTATTGATGCTGACGTATTGGAGTTCTTCAAGGACACCGGCACGCGGTATCAGTCACGCATGAATGCCGTTTTGCGATCCTACGTTGAAGCGCACAAGGCTCACGTGAAATGAGTAGCGACCCGTACCGCCCCCGCCCTGCCGACGAGTAGGGACTGGCGGAACGGTGTGATCAACCGTGTCTAGCGAATGGACATCCCCCGTTTACGGGGTAGAGCCAAAAAAAAGCTGCCCCGAGCCTTGCGGGCTCGGGGCAACTTGTATTCCTTGGTGGCGCATCCCTGATTCGAACAGGGGACCTGCGGATTATGATTCCGTCGCTCTAACCGGCTGAGCTAATGCGCCAAAGAACGAAACTATAACAAATGTTTTTTTTGAGTGCAAGCGGCAAAGGAATCCATATAGCGGCGCGTCGTTTTGCTTTCATGAAAGCAAAAGGCAAACGTACTATGCTTTCCGGCCTGCCCCGCTTTTCCAATCTGTTAAATTCCATACGGGCCACCACCATTTTTTTAATGATGCCAACAGCTTATGATCAGGCGCTGATTCAAGTTCGTGAGTACTTGATGGCGAAACCAGACCTCCTCGGGGTAGTCGGCCAGGCGCTGCGGAAGTCCTTCGATGAAATCATCGACGGCTCCAGAACCGGACGCTACTGCATTGAGCAACTGGAAAAAACAGAAAAAACCTATATTGGCACCAAGGTCGAGATTGTCCTGCGCAACGAACTGGCGCTGGAACGCGGCCTTGTGCTTGACAATCTGATTGCCGGACACGAGGTTGATACCAAGTTCACCGTAGGCACAAACCGGATGATTCCGCGAGAAGCGCTTGGACAGCTTTGCCTGCTGGTAACGGGCAACGACAATACCGGTCTTTGCCGCATGGGGGTGCTCAGGATGACGCCGGAAGTTCTCACCAACGGCGCAAATCAAGATGGCAAGAAAAGCGTATCGAGGATCGGCAAGGAACAGATCTCCTGGCTTGTGCAAGGGCCTATGCCCCGGAACTTCATGCTGGATCTGCCCGACGCCGACCGTGATGCCATCATGTCCGCGCCCAGCGGCAGGCAGGCGATTCAGACCCTTTTCAGGAAGGCAACCGGCCGCATTATTCCTCGCACGGTGATTGAGCAGGTCGCGCGGCAGAAGGATGCCGCCAAGCGCGCCCGTGAAGCCAAGGCTGCCCTGGCCGCGGAAGGCGTGCAGGTGCTTTGCGCCACCTATCTGGCCGACAGGAGCGAATTCATGCGCCACGGCTTTTACCACTTCAAAAGCGACGATTGGCTGAGCATGCCGATGTAGGAATTCTCTGTCAAGGAGCTACCTGTTCTGGTTGTTTCCCGCCCTCACCGTTGCCGCAGCGGTGGCCAGCGGACGCATCGGCACGACACCCGCAGCGTTCCTGGGCCTGATCGCGGCCATTCCCGTCGCGGCCTTCACCGGCCCCGTGGAATTTGCTGTCGGGCAACTGATGGTTGCGCTGGCCCGCGGACTATGGATAGGGCTGACAATCGCTCCATACATTCTTGGCGGGCTGTTTTTCTGGCAGATCGTCGTACCAGGCGCCCGGCCCGGGGCGCAGCGTGCCCTGCCTGCGGCACAGCCGTCGCCCACCGCTTCTCTGGCCCAGCGCCGCCTGCTGTTTTTTGCCTGTTTCCTGATCGGCCCCTTTGCCGAATCCGCCACCGGATTCGGCGTCGGCATGCTGGGCACCATCGCCCTGGTCCGGCATCTGGGTATCGCCCCGCGTCATCTCATGGTGTTCGCTCTGATGAGCCAGACTTTGATTCCATGGGGCGGCATGGGCAGTGGAACGATGCTGGCGGCCGCCTATGCCCGGCTTCCTGCCAATGAGATCGGTTTTTATTCTGCCTTGCCAACCGCGCTGCTCATGCTGGTCTGGCTGCCGCTCTTCTGGCGAACGGCTGCCACAGCCGGGTTTACAGCCTCGCGGCAAGAATGCCTGCGGGAAGCAGCCTGGATAGCGGCGGGCCTCGGGCTTTTATCGGCAGCGACCCTTTACCTGGGGCCTGAAGCCGCCCTGCTGGCCATCTATGGCCCGCTGATTGCGATCTATTACCTGCGCGATCAAAAACCCAGCCTCCAACAAGCCCTGGCAACCGCCCGCCAGCTATTGCCTTTCGCATTGCTGATTGGCGGCCTGGCGCTCAGCCGCCTGAGCCCCGCGCTTCAGAACACATTGGCCAGTACGGCTGCAGTGGCTCCGTTCAGCGATCTTCCTGCCTGGCCGCCGCTTTACCACGCAGGAAGCTGGCTGCTTGCGGGCGGCCTGTTGACCGCCTTATGGCAAGGCCGCGCCCGTTCGCTTGCTCAGGAAGCGATATCCGCCTGGAAAACGGGGAAACCGGCTGTGCTGGCTGTTTTTCTGTTTGCCATGATGGCTGAAGTGCTTTCTGCGGGCGGCATTTCGCAAGCGATTGCCAATGGCATGTTTTCCGCCCTGCACCAAGGCGCTCTCATACTGACGCCGCTGCTCTCGGGTGCCTTCGGCATCCTCACCAATAGCGGCAATGCGCCAAACAGCCTGTTCATGTCGTCGCAGTTGGCGCTGGCCATCAAGGCGGGCCTGGGAATCCCGGCGGTGGCCGCCCTTCAGCATGTTTCCGGCACATCCATGAGCCTGTTTTCCCCGGTCCGGATGTCTATCGCCGCCAGCCTGGCGCATGGGCATGGTCAGGAGCGCGCGGTTTACGCCACGCTGCTGCCCTACGCCGCCTTTTGTTTTGCCTTATTGGTATTAATGGCTTGCGCCGTCGTGATATGAATTTCCAAATGTTTCCCGGCCTCGGTAATTACCCTGCCTAAAACAAATGGACACCTCCCGAAGATCTTCTGAAAAAGCACCTCAACGGGCCCTGAAAGCCCCGTAAATAAAGGCGTTCAAGGCATATAAGAAAAACCTTAAAAACCTGGGAAACACATTTTTTACATTCGGTATCCCTCATTGACGCTCATTAAGGCATCGCCTATAAAAGCATCGCTGGTTTCAATAAAAGCTACAAAAATTTATTGCTGTTCCCAAACAGCCATCAACAAGGAGACACCGATGAAGAGCAGCTCCGCAGTCAGCACTACCGAACCCACCGTACAAACCTCACGCCGCCGCTTTCTAGGAGGAGCAGCGGCAGGTACGGCAGCCGCCGCCACCATGGCCTTTCCGGCCATTGTCAAAGCACAGTCCCCCGTCACTTTCCGCTTCCAGAGCACCTGGCCCACCGTTGACATCTTCCACGAATACGCAATTGACCTTGCCGCCAAGATCAACGATATGTCAGGCGGCGAGCTCAAGCTTGAAGTCCTGCCCGCAGGTGCTGTGGTGCCCGCATTCTCGCTGCTCGATGCCGTTGCCAAGGGCACGCTTGACGGCGGCCACGGCGTTCTGGGCTACAACTACGGCAAGCAGAACGCGCTGGCGCTGTTCTCTTCCGGCCCCGCCTTCGGCATGGATGCCAACATGCTGCTGTCCTGGCACAAGTACGGTGGCGGCAAAGAGCTTCTCGACAAGCTCTACGAATCCATCGGTGTAAACGTTGTATCTATTCTGTATGGGCCTATGCCCACCCAGCCCTTTGGCTGGTTCAAGAAACCCGTCACCCGCACCGAAGACCTCAAGGGCCTGAAGTTCCGCACCAACGGCCTGGCCATTGACCTGTTCACCGCCATGGGCGCAGCCGTCAATGCCCTGCCAGGGGGTGAAATCGTTCCGGCACTCGATCGCGGCCTGCTTGATGGCGCTGAATTCAATAACGCCACCTCCGACCGCCTGCTGGGCTTCCCAGACGTTTCCAAGGTGTGCATGCTGCAAAGCTTCCACCAGTCTTCGGAAACCTTTGAAGTCATTTTCAACAAGCCCAAGTACGAGGCCCTGCCGGAAAAACTGCGCGCCATCATCACCAACGCCTGCGAAGCGGCTTCGGCCGATATGTCCTGGAAAGCCATCAACCGCTATTCCGAAGACTACATCCGGCTGCAGCAGGACGACGGCGTGAAGTTCTACAAAACACCCGACACCATTTTGCAGCAGCAACTGC
The DNA here is from genome assembly GCA_012512545.1 of Alcaligenaceae bacterium. Lineage (GTDB taxonomy): Bacteria > Pseudomonadota > Gammaproteobacteria > Burkholderiales > Burkholderiaceae_B > Yanghanlia. The sequence goes on from JAAZDZ010000344.1 coordinate 8,356, forward strand.
AGATGTGGGATGAAATCGTGGAAGAAAAGGCCAAGACCAACCCCATGTTCAAAGAGATCGAAGAGTCTCAGCGCGCTTTCGCGCAACGCGCCCTGGCGTGGGACATGGATACCAACAACAACCGTCGCATGGCCTACAACCACTACTTCGGCCGTCGTCAGAAAAAGAGCTGACCCTTCCCCTGTAGAGCTTATAAACACCATCGCTCACAAAAGCTGATGGTGTTTTTTTGGCACCATATGCTCCCCGGCGTGCTGACAATCAGCACACCGGGGGCGTATGGAAGATTCCAGCCACCCTTGCGGAGCACTCCCGTACCCGGGTGCTTCCGTGCGGTTCGAATGGTAGCGGCCGCTCGACGGCCACAGGTAGGTTTTCCATGCAGAAAGCGTTGTTCTTCATTGATCGCGTGAATACCCGGATAGGCCAGCTTTTCGGCTGGTTCGTCCTGGCGCTCACGCTGTTCATTACCTACGAAGTCATTTCCCGATACGTGTTCGCAGCACCGCACGCGTGGGCGTTCGATGCCATGAACATGATGTATGGCACTTTGTTCATGATGGCCGGGGCATACACCCTGTCCAAGAATGGCCATGTGCGCGGCGATGTGCTCTATGGTTTTTTTCCGCCCCGTCTGCAGGCCGGGCTTGATCTCGCCCTGTACTTTCTCTTCTTTTTTCCAGGAGTCATCGCCCTGTGCTGGGCTGGTTTCTATTACTTTGAAGAATCCTGGGCGATCAGGGAAACCTCAAGCCTGGCTTCTGGCGGCCCTCCGCTCTATCCATTCAAGGCTGTCATTCCGATCGCCGGTCTGACTTTGCTGTTCCAGGGGTTTGTTGAAGTCGTGCATTGCATCGCCTGCCTCAAGCAGGGTGCCTGGCCACGACGCGACCAAGACGTCGAAGAGGTCGATCTCGACAAACTGAAGGATATGGTCAGCGCTGACGGCAATGCGTCCGAAGCGGCTGCTTCCACGCCTCCACAGCGATAGCAAAGGAACTGACAATGAGAAAAGAAGTGTGGTTTGGCTTGTCCATCCTGATAGCGATTGTCGTTGCCATCGCTATCCTGATGCCTTCTCCGGAAAACATCACCAATGGTCACCTGGGCCTGCTCATGCTGGCGCTCATCGTGGTCACCATCATGCTGGGCTTTCCCACTGCCTTCACTCTGATGGGCATGGGAGTGATGTTCACCTATCTGGCCTACAGTCATCTGCCTATGCAGACGGCCATCGAACAAACGCTCGACCTCATGGTGCTGCGCGCCTATTCCGTGATGACCAACGACGTGCTGATCGCCGTGCCGCTGTTTATCTTCATGGGCTACCTGGTAGAACGCGCCAACCTGATCGAGAAACTGTTCAAAAGCATGCACCTGGTGCTGGCTCGCATTCCCGGCTCCCTGGGCGTGGCCACCATTGTCACATGCGCCGTGTTTGCGACGGCAA
>JAAZDZ010000034.1 GCA_012512545.1 Alcaligenaceae bacterium
CCAGCCAGTAGCGGTCGTCGTTGATTTCAAAACTGACCCAGACGCCAGGAGTCTGGTTGACGCTCCACATCACCTGTGTATTCATGCCTTGCTTGTCGCGGATCTGCGCGGCGACATGCTTCCAGTAGTTGGAATCCGGCAAGGCTTCCAGAACATCGGATTCTTCGCGGGGCTGAACCCGCAGGCTTTCCTTGGTGGCGAGATCCAGCAGCAGAGCCGGTCGCACGCTGGTGGGCGCGTAGACCAGCGCCGACCGTGTGATGCTGACAACCGTGGTGACGCGTTGCGCCATTTGCCTGGCGCGCGGGCCTTCTTCCATGCTGAAGAAGACTTGCAGCCAGGCCCCCAGACTGACCAGCATCAGGCTTGCGAGCAGCAGAAAGGACCTGCTGAACAGGCCCAATCGCGTGCGCGGGGGGGCAACCCCCCGCTGTATGGGTGTAGTGGCCATGACTGCGGCTGCTTGGTAATACTGCTTTTCTCAGCCTATTGACCGCCATCGGGAACGAACACATAGCCCAGGCCCCAGACTGTCTGGATGAAGACAGGCTTGGAAGGGTTGGGTTCTATCAGTTTGCGCAGACGCGAAATCTGGACGTCAAGGCTGCGGTCAAAGGCTTCGTATTCGCGGCCACGGGCAAGTTCCATCAGTTTGTCGCGCGACAGAGGAATTTTCGGATGGCGGGCAAAGACTTTCAGGACGGAGAATTCGCCAGTGGTAATGGGAACTGCTTCGTTGTTTTTGGTAAGCGTGCGCGTGGACAGGTTCAGAACGTAAGGCCCGAATTCGATGGACTCGTTCTCCTGGCTGGGTGCGCCCGGGTGTTCTTCAGTGCCGCGGCGGCGCAGAATCGCGTTGACGCGGGCCAGAAGTTCGCGCGGATTGAATGGTTTTGAAAGGTAATCGTCCGCGCCCATTTCCAGACCAACGATGCGGTCGATTTCTTCGGCTTTGGCGGTCAGGATGATGATGGGCGTGTTGTCGTGCCCGCCGCGCAGGCGACGGCAGATGGACAGGCCATCTTCGCCAGGCAGCATGAGATCAAGCACGAGAAGATCGAAGTGTTCTCGTTGCCACAACTTGCCCATTTCCTTGGCGTCTTCGGCGACAAAGACGTTGAAACCCTGCTCGGACAGATACCGGCGCAGGAGATCACGCAAGCGGGGATCGTCATCGACGATGAGAATTTTGCGGGATAGGGATTGGTTCTGTGTGTTCATGAGGAAAATGTAACAGGGTCGGGGGAGCCAGTGAAGTGGGCGTAGCAAGATATTACATATTATGCCTCCAGTAGGAATCGGCCAGAGGGCCCAATCATTGAACAATCTCAAACAGCGCCCTCGGGAGAATGTCCAAATATATCAGGACTTCTTTGGTGCTGATTCGTTTTTTCAGGAAAATCCTGACCGCGTATTAAAATCCTCAACCATGACCGTTCATCTACTTGCTCTCGAAACCTCCGGCAGTGTTTGCGGGGTAGCCTTGATTTCCCGTCGTGCCGACGGCCAGACCACCATTTCCAAACTGGAACATGATGCGACCGGCGAACACGCCGAACGGCTTTTGCCCATGGTGGATGAACTTCTGGCCGGGCGTGGCCTGGGGCGCCAGGCGTTGTCGGCCGTGGCGTTTGGGCAGGGGCCGGGCGGCTTTACCGGTTTGCGCGTGGCGTGCGGCGTTGCGCAGGGCATGAGCTTCGCCTTGCAGATACCTGTTGTGCCGGTCGTCAGCCTGATGGCGGTGGCGCAGCGTGATGCAGACGCTCATCCGGGCCACGCGCAGGCGGTGCGCGTGGTCGTACAGGACGCGCGCATGGGAGAAGTCTACCTGGCCGCCTATGCCCCTGACGCCGCCGGAGGCTGGAACACGCTGCAAGCGCCCATGCTGCTGGCAGCGTCCGATCTTCCTCTATGGCTGGCTCAGGTTTCAGAAACACTGCATGGCGTGCCGTCCTCAGGCACGTTGCGGCTGGTGGGCGACGGCGTGGCCTTGTGCCCCGGGCTTGATGATATCCAGCTTGCCGGGGGCGGGGTGGTTGAGCAGGGGCCGGGTTTGCGGCCTGATGCGGTCGCTGTGGGCAAGCTGGGTCTGAGTTTGTTCCTGCAGGGTAGGCATATGACGGCCGGGCACGCCGCGCCTTTGTACGTCAGAGACAAAGTGGCTTTCACAACTCGCGAGCGGCAGCAGGGGCAGGGCGGTAACCCCAAGGCGCCAGGGCTGGGGGTGGCGCTGCGGCCCATGGGTCAGGGCGATGTGCCGGAAGTCGCTGCCATCGAAGCGGCAGTGCAGGCGTTCCCCTGGACTGCCGGTAATTTTGCCGATGGCCTGAAGGCTGGTTATGGCGGCTGGGTAGCTCATCAGCATGGGCGTGTCATCGGTTTCAGCATGACTTTATATGCGCCTGATATTGCCCATCTGCTGGTGCTGGCGGTCGCGCCCGACGCGCAGCGTGAAGGCGTGGGAACCGCCCTGGTCCGGCATTGCGAAAAAGAAGCGCTGGCGCGCGGCTTGCCCGACCTCCTTCTGGAAGTACGGCCTTCCAACCTGCAGGCGCTGGCATTCTATCGCCGCCATGGTTTTGAGCGGATCGCCATACGTAAAGATTATTACCCCGCCCCGGAAGGCGCGCGGGAAGATGGCTGGGTGATGCGCAAGAGCTTGGCATCCGGTGCTTGAGGAGCGGCCAGTCATGAACAAACCTGTGTTGAGCCCCATACAGCGCGCCTGGCTGCAAGAAATAGGCATGGATGCGCGGATGCTGGCTCACTTCAGCGCCGAGCCTTTCATGCCGTCAGTTGAAAAGTCTGTCCAGCCCGCACAGGCGGCGGCCGTCAACAATGCGCCAACGCATGAGCGGGCTGAGGCCCCAGCCGCTGCGGCACCCGCTCATGAGGCGCGGCAAAGGCCGGGCGACAGCCCCGGCGCCACCCTTATTGCCGAACTGCTGAAGCGCACGCCCCTGCCCCGTCCCCCTGCCGACGCGCCCGCTTCTGCTGCGCAGCATCCGGCGGCTGCGGCGTTCAGCGCGTCGCAGGGCGCCACATTATCTGATTTGCGCCAGCAGGCGGAACAGTGCCAGGCGTGTGGCCTGCACGAAGTCAGGGGGCGGGTGGTATTTGGCGAAGGTGTGGAAACAGCGCCCCAGTGGCTCTTTGTAGGCGAGGCGCCGGGCGAGTATGACGACAGCATGGGGCGACCTGTCCAGGGCCGTACTGGCGACCTGCTGCGGGCTATGCTGGCATCGGTGGGCATTACCAACGAGGCTTCCGCCTATTTCACCAATGTGCTGAAATGCCGCCCCATGGGGAATCGCAGCCCGCAGGCGGATGAAGTCGCGGCCTGTCTGCCCTTCCTGCGGCAGCAGATCCGGCTCCTGCAACCGGCCTGTCTGGTGGCGTTGGGGCGGGTGTCAGCCAGCGCCTTGCTGGGGCGCGATGCCGACCTGGATACCCTGCGTGGCCAGGTCCATCGTTATGTTGATGAAGAAGGCCGGGAAATTCCTCTGGTGGTGACACACCATCCCGCAGCGCTGCTGCTGCATGGCCAGTTGAAGGCCGACGTGTGGCGGGATCTGAACTTCCTGGTTGATCTGCCAGCCTGAGTGTCTGAAAGAAGGCGCGCTACGCCTGCCGTTTTTAACTTCGGGGTTTGAGCGCCTGGCCATGGCCGTGCTGGCCAATGCTTTTTATGAGGTCCGGGTTCTGCTGCTGGTGATACTGATTCCAGCGCATGATGACCAGCATCAGGGTGGCGACCATGGTGCCAAAGATGATGATGATGGTGTTGATGGGCAACTGCAGCCACAGCAGCAGGCTGTAGAGCGCCAGCATCAGCAGAATGTTGAGCTGTTCATTGAAATTCTGCACGGCAATCGAATGGCCGGCCGACAGCAGCACATGGCCGCGATGCTGCAGCAGGGCGTTCATGGGCACCACGAAATACCCCGACAGGCCGCCCACCAGCATCAGCAGCGAATACACCGCCCATTTATCGTGGACGATGGGCATCAGCATGACGGCCAGGCCCATGAGAACGCCGATGGGCAACACGGAAAGCGCGCGGCGCAGGGGCACACGGCCTGCCAGTATCGCGCCCACCACCGTGCCGACAGCCGCTATGCCCATCAGAATGGAGGATTGATCCAGCCGGTAACCCAGGTGCTGCGAGCCCCACTCAATGACAATGAATTGCAAGGTGGCGCCCGCCCCCCAGAACAAGGTGGTGACGGCCAGGGAAATCTGCCCCAGCTTGTCCTTCCAGAGCACCCGCACATAGTCCGAGAACACGGCAATCAGCTTGACCGGATTGCGTTCCTGGCGGGGATAGATGACGTTGGTGCGGGGAATGGACAGATTGGTGAGGGCGGCGGCCAGGTACACAATGCCGATCAGAAGAATGGCGCCTTCGCTGCGGGTATCGACCAGCGAACCCACCCAGGTTTCGGTCAGCAGCATCTCGGATATTGTGGGGTTGATAAGCAGGCCGCCCACCACCGTACCCATGATGATGGACAGCACCGTCAGACCTTCTATCCAGCTATTGCCCTTGACCAGGTCGTCGGGAGGCAGCATTTCGGTGACGATGCCGTATTTGGCGGGGGAATAAGCGGCTGCGCCGATACCCACCAGCGTGTAGGCGACAAACACCGCAGCCAGTTGGGATTGTTCTGTCAGCCCCAGGCTCTGGCAGCCGAACATCAGCGCGCAGCCCATCATTTTGATGGCGTTGGTGATGAACATCACCTTGCCTTTGGGCAGGGAATCGGCGAAAGCGCCGACAAAGGCGGCCAGCGCGACATAGGCCAGGGCGAACCACCATTTCATCATGGGGGCCATCCAGTCGGG
>JAAZDZ010000345.1 GCA_012512545.1 Alcaligenaceae bacterium
ACATCAGCCTTATCGGTGTAACGAGCCGAGGGTATTGATAAAGGAATCATCATGTCTCAGGGTTTTCTGAAACCACGCTCCATTGAAGTCGAACCGGTAGGTAAGAACCACGCCAAGGTCATTATGGAGCCGTTTGAACGCGGCTATGGCCATACGCTGGGCAATGCGCTGCGCCGCATCCTGCTGTCTTCCATGACCGGCTACGCGCCCACCGAAGTGCAGATCACCGGTGTGGTGCACGAATACTCGACCCTTCCCGGCGTGGGTGAAGACGTTGTCGACATTCTGCTGAATCTCAAGGGCGTCGTCTTTAAGCTGCATAATCGCGAAGAAGTCACCCTGACTCTGCGCCGCCAGGGCACAGGCGTAGTCACGGCAGCCGACATCGACCTGCCTCACGATGTTGAAATCGTCAACCCTGACCACGTCATCGCCAACCTGACGGAAGCAGGCAAGCTGGAAATGCAGATCAAGGTCGAGCAGGGCCGCGGCTACGTTCCCGGCAACGTGCGTGCGCTGGTCGATGATCGCGCCCACACCATTGGCCGCATCGTGCTGGATGCCTCCTACAGCCCCGTGCGTCGCGTCAGCTACGCTGTGGAAAGCGCCCGTGTGGAACAGCGCACCGACTTGGATAAGCTGGTTCTCGATATTGCCACCAACGGCGTTGTATCGCCCGAAGAAGCCGTTCGTCAGGCTGCCCGCATCCTGATGGATCAGCTTTCGGTGTTTGCCGCTCTGGAAGGCGCCGACGAAACCTACGAAGCGCCCGCAGGCGCCAAGCCGCAGATCGCCCCCGTTCTGCTGCGCCCGGTGGACGATCTCGAACTCACCGTGCGTTCGGCCAACTGCCTCAAGGCCGAAAACATCTACTACATCGGCGATCTCATCCAGCGCACCGAAAACGAGTTGCTCAAGACCCCCAACCTGGGTCGCAAATCGCTTAACGAAATCAAGGAAGTCCTGGCCGCGCGCGGCCTCACTCTTGGCATGAAGCTGGAAAACTGGCCCCCCCTCGGCCTCGAACGCCCCTGAAAAATGGGGCCAGACACTTTTTTGAAATGGTGTCTGGCCCCATTTAATTGGTCATCTGTGTGTTAGAATTGACCGCTTTTTTCAACCTCACGGCCCGCAGCATTGTGCTGATAGAAGAGCCAGGTAACGGCGGGAAACCGTCATAAGATTCAAAGGAAATTACTATGCGTCACCGTAGCGGACTTCGCAAACTCAACCGTACCAGCAGCCATCGCCTGGCCATGTTCCGCAACATGTCTGTATCGCTGATCACGCACGAAGCCATCAAGACCACGCTGCCCAAGGCCAAAGAACTGCGCCGCGTTGTCGAGCCCCTGATCACTCTGGGCAAAGAGCCCACGCTGGCCAATCGCCGCCTGGCTTTCGCCCGCCTGCGTGACCGTGATGCCGTGACCAAGCTGTTCAATGAAATCGGCCCTCGCTACAAAGAGCGCAACGGTGGTTACACCCGCGTTCTGAAGATGGGCTTCCGCCAGGGCGACAATGCTCCCATGGCATTCATGGAGCTGGTCGATCGCCCAGAAGTCGAAGAAGCCGAAGAATAAGCTTCTCGCACCGCTTTCATGGTCGGCCTTCACTACCGCCGATCATGCCAGAAACCCGCCCGGCACATAACCGCGCGGGTTTTTTTCATGGCTACGATCCCACACCCTGCGTCCACGGCATGATGTGGCCTGCTTGACGCGAATAGAGTGTGGATGCGGTTTCATAGCGTATTTTCACGCACGGATAAAAGTCTTCGCTCGCGCCCCGTTTCGTTACTTGAAACCGTACAGTCTTGTGCATGAGCCGAGAAGACGACGCTTCCTACAAACTGCTGTTCTCCTCACCGGAAGTGGTGCGTGACCTGGTGCTGGGTCTCATTCCCGATGACTGGCTGCATAGCCTGGATTTTTCCACCCTTGAAAAAGTACCAGGCAGCTATGTGGCGGATGACCTGCGCCAGCGGGCCGGTGATGTGGTCTGGCGGGTGCGTGTGGGCGGGGAATGGGTGTACCTGTACTTTCTGATTGAGTTTCAGAGCACGGTTGACCCCTGGATGGCAGTGCGCATCATGACGTATGTTGGCCTGTTGTGTCAGGATTTGATACGCCGGGGCGAAACTCTGGAAGGGCGCAAACTGCCCCCGGTACTGCCGATTGTGCTATATAACGGAAAAGCCAAGTGGACGGCTGCAACGGATATCGCGCATCTGATTCCGAGGGCGCCAGGACTGTTGGCGCGTTACCTGCCCAGGCTGGAATATTTGTTGGTTGAGCTGAATCATGTCAACAAGGTTGATCTTATACAGGCTCGCAATCTGATTGGAGCCATTGTTCAAGCGGAGCGGCCTGATAACGATCAATCGCTGTTTCAGCTGATTGATCTGCTCAACGACTGGCTGGCGGACAATCCGGGATTGCGGCGCATATTCGCTATCTGGATACGGGTGCTGGTTCTGCGGCAAAGCCGCTACACGCTGGTGCTGCCGAAGGTACAGGATTTAAAGGAGCTGAAAATGCTGCTGGCTGAAAAGTTTGATGCCTGGGCTCAGGAATATCAGGAAAAGGGCCGGAAAGAAGGTCGTGAGGAAGGAATTGAGCAGGGAATTGAACAAGGAATTGAGAAAGGTATCGAAAGGGGGCTTGAACAGGGTCTGCAGAAAGGGATTCAGCAAGGCGAAGCCCTGGTTCTGCAACGCCTGTTGACCAAGCGTTTCGGGCCGCTCTCCCCGCAAAACGCTCAAGCCATTTCCACGGCTTCCATTGCGCAAATTGAAGTCTGGCTGGATCGCCTGTTTGATGCGAGCAGCGTGAGCGAGGTGCTGGAAAAGTAAAGAATCTGGCAACGCGGAATTGCGGCGCATATTCAACAGCGCTGGATCAGTTCAATCAGGGTGCGTCTGACCAGGCTCATAGTTCGCTGGTTGATGTATTCGCATAGTCCTTTGGTGTGGATGGCGGCGCCTGCGTGGCATTGCAGGGCGAAGCTGAGGCGGTTGTTGTCGACTTCGCCGGTGCTTACGCCAAAGCCGCGTCCGTCTGTGTCATCGGCTGTTTTCCTGGCTGTGGCGGCTGCGCGGTCGGTTTCCCTGACGTCGTTGGTCAGCACCTGAATGGCGTGGCCGGTGTCGCGCGTCTGGTTTCTGACGGCCTGCAGTTGCTCTGGAATGCTGAGGTTCAGCACGGTGGTGCGCAAATTCTTCAGCAGGGGGTCGGGGTAATCGTACAGGGCGGGAGCAAGAAAACCCATTGTGCCCTGGCAAGAGGCGGTCCGAACGGCTGCTGGGACGGGTATTTGGCTCGAGCCTTTCGGCCCGGATGCGGGCGCGGCGCGTGTGGCTGCTGGTGCTGCAGCGGTTGTTGCTGCGCGTGCTTCAGGCGCTGGATCAGCCGGTTCGCGGCTTTCCTGTCTGAGGGCTCTTTGCTGCTGCTTGCGTTCTTCAATGCCGCGCCGGTTTGAGGCATCTCTGGCCCGCTGGGCTTCAGCGCGGCGTTGCAGTTGTCGGGCCGGGGAAAGCGTCTGAGGCGAAGCGGTTGCGCCGGTGTCCGCCCCTTCTGCGGATGCGGCCGACGGCTCGCCGGAACGGCATCTTTCCTGGAATTTTTTCAGGGATGCAAGCGTGTCTGCGTTCTGCAGGCCCATGGAAGCCTGCTTTGCGAACTCCCTGGCCGCGGCATCGCAGGACATGGCAGCAGCGGGTAGCGGCGCCAGAACAACCAGCAGCCCGGCAGCCAGCATAACGGACGCAGCCCGGGTGCCTGCATAGAACAACCTTGTTCCCCGCTTTTTGATTATTGAAGACATGGCGACTCCAGTTTTGTGATGCAGTGGTCAGGTGTTGCGTTGCGTATTGGCAGCAAGGGGGAGGGGGCGGAATATACTTGGACAGCCCTGCCTGATATTTCAGATTATTCATTTTTCCCGCCAAGGCCATGACAGAATTCGCGTTTATCCCGGATGATACCCCTTCCCCCGACGATGTCGTTGTCGTACTGAGCAATGCGCCCGATATGTTGCTGGCCAAGCGCATTGCCCACATGTTGGTTGAGGAATATCTAGCTGCATGTGTGAACCTTGGGGCATCATGCTTGTCCATGTATATGTGGGAAGGCGAGCTGGAAGGGGCTGAAGAGGTTCCGCTCACGATCAAGACAACTCGCGGGCAATTGCCTGCGCTGGCGGAGCGCCTGAAAGCATTGCATCCCTACGAGGTTCCCGAGCTTCTCGTGTTGCCCGTGCTCGGCGGGCTGCAAAGCTATATGGAGTGGGTGCGCGCGCAGGCGCGGCAGCAATAATGCATCAAACAAGAATCACACTGGCGCCTACGCAAACGGTTAACCCGCCAGGGCTTTTGCCTGCGGCCAAAATCAAACGGGTGTTCTCAGCCCGCCGGTCTTGCTTCTACCCCCTGTTACTGCTGCTGGTAGCCATCTTCATGTTGGCCAGCCCTGTCCGGGCTGATTACGAATTTCTCGACCCCGAAGACGCATTCCGCTTCTCGGCTGCGGCATCCGCCCCCGCTACGCTGGATCTGCATTACGCTATCGCGCCTGAATACTATATGTATCGCGAGCGCTTCGAGATTCAGGCGCCCGATGGCGTGGTGGTGGATACGCAATACCCGCCTGGCCTGGTGGTTTACGACCCCACCTTCGACAAGGACATGGAGGTCTATTACGGCCAGGTCACGGTGCGCGTGCATCTGGCCGACGCCACATCCCCCGCTGCGCCGCCTGCGGGCCAGCCGCTGACGCTGGCCATCATCAGTCAGGGCTGCGCGGATGCGGGCTTGTGCTATCCGCCCGAATCGCGCGAGCTGCAGATCGCTGTGGCCGATGGCGCCTGGAAGGTATCGGGCACAGGCGCTGTGGCGGGCCCGGTTCCTGCCCCGCTGTCCGTCGTGTTGGGCGGCGACGGCAAGCCGCTGGATGGCAGCGCCCTGGCGCCCGCAGCGGGTGCCGCCACCAGTCTGAATCCCTTTGATTTTGGCGATACCGGGCTGGCCGCCTGGCTGGAAGGCGCTGGCTGGGTGCAGGTTGTCGGCCTGTGTCTGCTGCTGGGGCTGTTGCTGGCTTTCACGCCCTGCGTGCTGCCCATGGTACCCATCATGATGGCTGTCATCGCCGGTGATGCGGGCAGCCAGGGCGGCAAGCTGTCGCGGGCGCGTGGTCTGTCACTGGCGGCCGTGTTTGTGCTGGGCATGTCCATTGTGTACACCGTGCTGGGGGTGTTTGCCGGTCTGCTGGGCTCGGGGCTCATGATCTGGCTGCAAACGCCCTGGGTGCTGGTCACCTTCGCCATTCTGCTGGCCATATTGGCGCTGGCGATGTTCGACGTTTTCACTCTGCAGGCACCCGCCGCCATGCAGACGGCCCTGAATGAACGCATGAACCGCCTGCCTGGGGGGCGCTTCAGCGGCGTGTTTGTCATGGGCATGTTGTCCGCCCTGATTGTCGGCCCTTGCGTTGCGGCTCCGCTGGCCGGGGTGCTGCTGTTCATTTCCCAGACGGGCGATGTCGTACTGGGCGGTTCGGCCCTGTTTGCGCTGGCCTGGGGGTCGGGTATTCCATTGCTGCTGCTGGGCGCGTCTTCCGGCGTGTTGCTGCCCAAGGCGGGCGCCTGGATGGAAGGCGTGAAGTGGGGTTTTGGCATTCTGCTGTTCGCCACAGCGTGGTGGATGCTCTCTTCTCTACTGCCTGACTGGCTGCTGGTGCTGGGCTGGGTGTTGCTGGCAATGTGGGCCGCAGTGCTGATGGGCGCCTTCACGACACTGCCCGCCGCAGCGGGCGCAGGGCGGCAGTTGTGGAAAGCGGCAGGCGTGATGCTGGCCGCCTGGGCGCTGCTGATGCTGGTGGGCCTGGCAGGCGGCGGGCGTGATCCGTTCCGTCCGCTGGCGCCCTATACAGGCGCGGCCGCAGGCGGCGGCGCGTCTATGGCGGCTGCGGATATCGGCGACGCCGTCAAGCGCCGCTTTGTGCAGGTGGGCTCTGTGGCAGAACTGGACCAGGCGCTGGCCCAGGCCGATCGCCCCATCATGCTGGATTTCTACGCTGACTGGTGCGTGTCGTGCATTGAGATGGAGCGCTACACCTTCAGCAATATCGACGTGGCCCGCAAGCTCGACAGCTTTATTCTGCTGCAGGCGGATGTCACGGCCAACCAGCCGGAACACCGCGAACTGCTCAAGCGTTTCCGCCTGTTCGGGCCGCCGGGCATCATTTTCTTCGATACCCAGGGGCGTGAGCTTGATGTGCGGGTGGTGGGCTTTCAGAATGCCGAACGCTTCGGCAAAGCGCTGGATGACGTCATGACGCAGGCGGCGGCCAGCAGGAGCGCTGGCCTGGCCGCCACAGCACCGCCCCCTTCAGGGAACGGCGTGGCGGCCCTGGCGGGCGCTTCAGCCCTGCTGTCGCAACAGCTTCGCGGCCTCGATGGCGAAGTAGGTCAGAATGCCATCGCCGCCGGCCCGTTTGAAGCCCAGCAGTGATTCCATCATGACCTTGTCGTGGTCCAGCCAGCCGTTGGCGCTGGCGGCCTTCAGCATGGCGTATTCGCCGCTCACCTGATAGGCGTAAGTGGGCATGCCGAACGCCTGCTTGACGTCGCGCAGCACGTCCAGGTAGGGCATGCCGGGCTTCACCATGACCATATCTGCGCCTTCGCGGATATCCGCCGCGACTTCGCGCAGGGCTTCCGCGCGGTTGGCCGGGTCCATCTGATAGGCCATTTTGTTCGACCTGCCCAGGTTGGCGGCCGAGCCCACCGCGTCGCGGAAGGGGCCGTAGAAGGCGCTGGCATACTTGGCGGAATACGCCATGATGCGGGTATAGATGTGCTGATTGGCTTCCAGCGCCTGGCGCAGGGCGCCTACGCGGCCATCCATCATGTCGCTGGGGGCGATGATATCCACACCGGCCTGCGCCTGCGTAAGCGCCTGGCGCACCAGCACTTCCACGGTAGGTTCGTTCAGCACATAGCCGTCGTCATCAATGATGCCGTCCTGGCCATGGCTGGTGTAAGGGTCGAGCGCAACATCGCACAGCACCCCCAGTTCCGGGAAACGGGTTTTCAGTTCATGCACAGCCCGTGGCACCAGGCCATCGGGGTTGGCGGCTTCCATGCCATCGGGGGTTTTCAGGCTGGGGTCAATGGCCGGAAACAGCGACAGCACGGGTATACCCAGTTCCAGGCACTGTTCCGCCACGGGCAGCAGGGTGTCGATGGAATAGCGCTCTACGCCCGGCATGGAAGGCACGGCCTGCCTGACGCCCTGGCCTTCGGTGATGAAAACAGGGTAGATCAGGTCATCGACAGTAAGGGTGTGTTCGCGCACCAGACGACGGGTGAAGTCGTCGCGGCGGTTGCGCCGGGGCCGTCCGGCGGGAAAGTCGGCCTGAGGCAGAAATGAAGTCATTGCAGCTCCGGTAATCCAAGGTTCAGGGAACGATCTTGGGCGAGATCCAGTTCTCAATAAGTGTCGTGGCTTCTTCCAGCCCGATGCGGTGGGTGGCGGAAAAGGCGACGGCGTTCAGGGTGCCAAGATCGGCGAGTTCTTTTTTAAGCGCGGCGATGGCGCGCACGCGCTGCCCATAGGGCAGTTTGTCGGCCTTGGTAAGCAGGGCCAGCACCGGCATACCGCGCGGTGCCAGCCAGTCGGCCAGCTGGCGATCCAGCGCGGTGATGCCGCGGCGGATATCCACCAGCAGCACTACGCCTGCCAGCGATGAGCGTTCGCTGAGATAGCGCCCCAGGACATCCGCCCATTCTTCGCGCGCCTTCTGGGCGACAGAGGCGTAGCCATAACCGGGAAGATCGACCAGATAGCCCAGGACGGCTTCAGGGTCTGGATCCAGGGGGTCGGGGATGCCGAACATATTGATCAGCCGGGTACGCCCGGGTGTTTTGCTGGAGTGCGCCAGCTTGCGCTGATTGGTCAGGACGTTGATGGCGGATGACTTGCCAGCGTTTGAACGGCCGACAAAGCAGACTTCCGGCCCGGTAGGGGGCGGAAGCTGCTCCAGACGCGCGGCGGAAATGGTAAAGCGGGCGCGATGCAGAATGGACACGGGGAATCCTGTGATGGTCTATTTGAAGCTATTGTATAATCGTAGGTTTGAAAACTCATGAATGGCATTCCTGCAGCGTTATGCAGGGGTCAGTCAGGGTATGAGCAAATCGTGGCGCCGCTGGTGCCGGGTCGAATTCGCGATCGTCGAGGTCTTCATGAAGCGTATGCTTTCCAGAGTGCTTGTCGCCAGCGGTGTGTTGCTGGGCACCTGCGCAATTTCCGTCAGCCACGCGGCTGAAGCCAACGCCCGGCCGGATGCGGCCGCAGGCGAAGATCTATACATCAACGGTGATATGTCGCGCGGCGTCATTGCCTGTGTAAGCTGTCATGGTGATGCGGGTAACAGCGTCATCCCCATCAATCCCAATACAGCAGCACAGCCTTACGAATATCTGGTCAAGCAGATGTTCGATTTCAAGGCCCAGGGTGAAAAGCCGCCTGTGCGCAACGGCTTCGATGGCGCTCCTTCGCTCATGGCACCCATGGCTGCGCCGCTTACCGAAGACGACATCCGTAACGTGTCGCTGTATCTGTCGATGCAGAAGCTGAATACGGAAACCGCGCCCACAGCCTCCAACGAAGAAACCATGGAACGCGGCATGTCCATCTGGCGCGGCGGTATCGCTGCGCGCGGCGTACCCGCCTGTGCGGGCTGTCACGCGCCCGATGGTTCTGGCGTGCCGGGCAAATACCCGCGTATAGCAGGTCAGTTCCCTGACTACATCGCCGATCAGCTGCGTCTGTTCCGCAGCGGAGATCGCAACAACAGCGTTGAAATGTTTGAAATCGCCGACCGCATGTCCGATCGCGATATCGCCGCCGTGGCCGATTACGCCGCCGGCCTGCGTTGATATTTTTCAGCGAAACATAAAAGGTTTGAGCTTAAACAAACCTGAACAAGAAAGAGGTGGCCGTTTCGGCCACATCAACAGCTAGAATAGGGGGGCACGCCATCCGGGCGGCCCCTTTTTTTTCAAGTGCGATCTGTGACATCCAAGTCTTCCCCGCGCCGACTCAATGCCGACGTGATCGAACTGCTCGGCTCCATGCGGTTCGCCGTCAGCCTGCTGATGTTTATCTGTGTGGCCAGCGTGATCGGCACGGTGCTCATGCAGAACCAGCTGTCCTCCGACTACTTCGATCAGTTCGGCCCGTTCTGGTATGCGGTATTCGATAAATTCGCCATCTGGCATGTCTATAACAGCTGGTGGTTTCTCATCATCATGGCGTTTCTGGTGGTATCCACCACGCTTTGCGTCATCCGCAATACGCCGCGTTTCATCAAAGATGCCCGCTCTTTTCGCGAACACGTGCGCGGCAGCAGCCTGCGCGCCTTCCCCCACCGGGTAGAAGGGGCCGTGCCCGAAGCGCCTGCCCAGGCTCTGGCACGCGTGCAGCCCTGGCTGCGCAAGAACGGCTATGCCTGGAAAGAACGCAAAGATGGCGACAGCATTATGCTGGCGGCCAAGAAAGGCAGCGCCAATCGCCTGGGGTATATTTTTGCTCATGTGGCCATTGTGGTGATCTGCGTGGGCGGGCTGCTGGACAGCGAATTGCCGGTGCGCCTGCAGGTGTGGCTGTTCGATAAAGAGCCGGTCACTGAAAATATGCTGATTTCCCAGGTGCCTGAATCGGGCCGCCTGTCGCTGAACAACCCCAGCTTCCGCGCCAACATGATGGTGCCGGAAGGGGCAACTGCCTCCAACGGCCTGATCGCCGTCGGCAACGGCCTGATTGTGCAGCCCTTGCCCTTCAGCCTGCGCCTGAAGGAATTTGTGGTTGACTACTATTCCACCGGCATGCCCAGCAGCTTCCGCAGCGTGGTGGAAGTCATTGATCACGAAACCGGCGAACAGTTCGAACAGGATATCGAAGTCAATGAGCCGCTGCGTTATCGGGGCGTTACGGTCTATCAGTCCAGCTTCGAGGATGGCGGCAGCCCGCTCAAGCTCACCGGCTACCCCCTGACCGGTGCCGCCAGCCGGCCCTTTGAGATCAGTGGCGTGGTTGGCAGCCGCAGCGAAATCGCCATCAACCAGGGGGGGCGGCAGACACCGCTTGCGGTGGAATTCACGGCATTGCGGGTTATCAACGTCGAAGACCTGGGCAGTGGTGAAATGCCGCAGCCCAAGGCGGTGGTTGATCACGTGGCGGCGGTCAGTGGCAGCGCGGCATCGGCCAACAACGAGCACATGCGCAATGTCGGGCCGAGCGTCCAGTACCGCATCATCGGCGCCGATGGCCAGGCTTACGAATACACCAACTACATGTTGCCCATCGAGCTCGATGGCAGCCGTGT
The DNA here is from genome assembly GCA_012512545.1 of Alcaligenaceae bacterium. Classification (GTDB taxonomy): domain Bacteria; phylum Pseudomonadota; class Gammaproteobacteria; order Burkholderiales; family Burkholderiaceae_B; genus Yanghanlia. Next base: position 10,386 of record JAAZDZ010000345.1, read on the forward strand.
CATTCTTGCCGGCATACGTGAATCCGAAGCCGTGCCGTTCCGTTATGTGCGCATCCCGGTCGATGCCAACGATACGGTTGAGGAATTCATGAGCCTGCGGGCGGCATTGCTGGAACCCGCGCTGGTCAATATCGCCGCGCAGCGCTTTGCGGAAAAGAATGCGAATGCGACCATCGACGCCGACATGCTTCAAAAGGCCGCAATCGGCGCCCTGGAAAGCTTCCAGCGCGATGGTTTCAATGGGATACTGGGCAACGTGCCTGAATCCGAACACGAAAAAGTGCTCAGTTTTGCCGTACCCATGATTCAACTGTCGCTGACCGAATTGCGCGATCTCGTCCGGCTGCGCGAAGGCGGAGAAGCGGTCGCCCGCACCGGGCAGGAATGGCAGGACGGCCAGCGCTGGGTGCAGATGGCGCTGCTGGCGCTGGCCAATTTGCCCGACTACCCGGCGCCTGTTTTCATGACACTGAACACATTCGAGCAGAAAGAGGCCAGCGTCTTCCAAGTCACGCGTAGCCCCGGCAAGAATACGGTGTACCTGGGCAGCTTGTTCCTGGTCATAGGCGTATTCGCGATGTTTTATGTGCGCGACCGTCGTATC
>JAAZDZ010000346.1 GCA_012512545.1 Alcaligenaceae bacterium
GAATAGATGGCGGTATTCACCCCCACCAGCCGCCCCTGAGCATCTACCAGGGCGCCCCCGGAGTTACCCGGATTGATGGCTGCATCCGTCTGGATGAAGTTTTCGTAGATATTGATGCCCAGCCTGTTGCGGCCCAGGGCGGAAACGATTCCGAGCGTGGTGGTCTGCCCTACGCCGAAGGGGTTACCGATGGCCAGCACCACATCGCCCACTCTGAGCGCTTCATCCTGATCGAAAGCGATGGCCTGCAGCCCGGGCAGGTCGATCTTCAGAACGGCAAGATCGGTTTCGGGGTCGGCCCCCTCCACGCGGGCGTCCACCTCGCGGCCATCATTCAAGGCTACTCGTATGGAATCCGCAGCTTCCACCACATGGTGGTTGGTCAGGACATAGCCATCACTGCGCACAATGACGCCCGAGCCCAGGCTGCCGGACTGACGCCGCTGCGTGAAACCTGGCAGGCTGCGGAACAGACGGTTCAATTCGGGGTCGGATGGCAGGGGAATCAGGGGCACATCTACCGCTTTGGTTGTATAGATATTGACTACGGCCGGGGCGGCCCGGGCGACTGCATCGGCATAGGATGCCCCCGGCGCAGCACCCGCCACGAGATTTCCGGCCGATGCGCCACTGCCCTTGCGCGGCACCCGCGACTCATTGTGCAGCCAGTCAGGCCGCAAAGTCGCTACGATGAATAAAATACCCAGGCAGACGGTAACGGTCTGAGCGAAGACCAACCACAAACGATGCATAGACCTCTGAGGACTCGATAATGAACCAGGTTTCCACGCGGCAGCTCGCCGAATGGCTTGATGATGCCTTGCAGACTCAACGCTTCAAGGATTACTGCCCCAACGGGCTGCAGGTTGAAGGCAAGGACACTATCCACCATATTATTACGGGAGTCACGGCCTCACAGGCCCTGCTTGATGCTGCGACGCAACAGAACGCCGATGCCATTATGGTTCACCACGGCTGGTTCTGGAAAAACGAAAACCCCGTATTGCGCGGTACCAAGCGCCAGCGCATTGCCACGGCATTGCAGCACAATTTGAATGTCTTTGGCTTTCATCTGCCTCTGGACGCCCACCCCGAATGGGGGAATAACGCCCAACTGGCCCACCGCCTGGGTTTTGAGCCAGAACGGAATGACGACGGCACGCCTGTGAATTTTGGCCCCGGCGATCTGATCTGGCGCGGACGCTGCCAGCCCTGCACACTGAATGAGCTGGGCCAGCGCATCGAACAGGCCCTGGGGCGCCAGCCCCTGTTACTGGGCGCCCCGGAAAAACAAATACGCACCGTTGCCTGGTGCACGGGCGGCGCACAGAACATGATGGAAGCTGCGATTGACTGCGGGGTCGATGCCTACATCACAGGCGAGGCTTCCGAACAGAACTTCCACATGGCCCAGGAAAGCGGCACCGCGTTCATAGCAGCCGGCCACCATGCCACCGAGCGCTACGGCATCCAGGCATTGGGCGAAGCCGTGGCCAGACAATTCGGCATCCGTGTGGATTTTCTCGATCTGGACAACCCCGTCTGAGAGGCCGCCTTGCGATTACTCCGCGAACCGCTGCTTATTTCTTAAGCAGGTCGCGGATTTCGCGCAGCAGAGCAACGTCTTCAGGTGTGGGCGCCGGTGCCGCCGGTTCGGCTGCTTCCGCTTCTTGTTCACGTTCCATGCTGCGGCGCGCCGCATTCACAGCCTTGACCATGCAGAACACGACAAAAGCCAGCAGAACGAAATTGATAAGAATGGTTAAAAAGTTGCCCCACGACAACACCACAGCACCTGCCGCGCTGAGTTCTTCGTAGGTCTGCGCGCCTGCATAGCCTTCAGGCAGCCTGAGAACCCAGAACTGTTTGGTGAAATCGACCTCGCCGCCGACGACGAAGGCAACGAGCGGCATAATGACATCTGCCACCAGGGAATCAATGATTTTGCTGAACGCGGCGCCGATGATGACACCCACGGCCAGATCAATCATGTTCCCTTTAACTGCGAATTCTTTGAACTCGCTCAAAAACCCCCGCACTTTACTCACGGCATGCTCCCTATGTGTTTCACCCTCAAGATCAGGCAGACGCTATAATACGCGGTTGATAAGTAAAGTACATAGCAACAAAATGCGAACGGTATGCCTGGAATTCAGGCATAAACAAGGATACTAGAATGAGTCAGATTACGACACAGCTCGATGATTCCGGCATGGTTGATCCCAACCAACCGACCGATCCAGCCCGGCGCACCTGGGTCGGTGTGGCCTGTGCGTTCGGCGGCGTAGCGGGCGCAGCAACAGCCATCCCCTTCGTCAGCTCATTTGCTCCCTCTGAGCGCGCACGTGCGGCGGGCGCCCCCGTCGAGGTCGATATCTCGACCCTGCAGCCCGGCGAAATGACCACAGTCGAATGGCGCGGCAAGCCCGTGTGGGTTCTGCGTCGCACTGAAGCCCAGCTCGCAGCACTGCCCAAGCTTGACCCCCAACTGGCCGATCCGCACTCCGACCGGCCCGGCTTCACGCCTGAATACGCCAAAAACGAACACCGTTCGCGCAACCCCGAATACTTCGTCGCGGTGGGCATCTGTACCCATCTGGGCTGTTCCCCCACTCCGCAATTGGCAGCAGGCGCCAGCGCCGGGCTGCCCGCAGGCTGGCAAGGGGGGTTCTTCTGCCCCTGCCACGGCTCCTCCTTCGACCTGGCCGGCCGGGTGTACGCAAACGTACCTGCGCCCGACAATCTCGAGGTCCCTCCTTACGAGTTCTCTGCCGACGGCACACGCATTACCGTTGGCGTCGATGAAAATAATCGGGCCTGATGCCGCTTCGGGGTGGTTTCCACCCCAGCACTGAATCCCTAAATACGCCACGTATAAGTTAGATAAGGAGCCGTTTCATGGCTGGCGAAAATACCGTCGAAACGACAGGACTCTTGGGCTGGATAGACAGGCGCTTTCCCCTGACCAAGCTCTTCAAAGAGCACATGTCGGAATACTACGCGCCCAAGAATTTCAACTTCTGGTACTTCTTTGGGTCACTGGCCCTGTTGGTACTGGTCATTCAGGTCGTCACTGGCATTTTCCTGGTGATGAACTACAAACCCGACGGCGAACTCGCGTTCGATTCCGTTGAATACATCATGCGCGAAGTGCCATGGGGCTGGTTGATCCGCTACATGCACTCCACTGGCGCCTCCATGTTCTTTGTGGTGGTCTACCTGCACATGCTGCGCGGGCTGTTCTACGGTTCTTACCGCAAACCGCGCGAACTCGTCTGGATTTTCGGCGTTGCCATTTTCCTGGCCCTGATGGCCGAAGCCTTCATGGGCTACCTGCTGCCCTGGGGCCAGATGTCCTACTGGGGCGCCCAGGTGATCGTGAACCTGTTCTCGGCCATTCCTTTTATCGGGCCTGAACTGTCCATCTGGATCCGCGGCGACTACGTTGTTTCCGACGCCACCCTGAACCGCTTCTTCGCCCTGCACGTCATTGCCGTGCCGCTGGTGCTCATCGGTCTGGTCGTCGCTCACATCATCGCGCTGCACGAAGTGGGTTCCAACAACCCCGATGGCGTCGAGATCAAAGACGGTCCCAAAGATGCCAAGGGCCACCCCGTTGACGGCATTCCCTTCCACCCCTACTACTCGGTGCACGACATCGTGGGCGTGGCGGGCTTCCTGATCGTCTTCGCGGCCATTGTGTTCTTCGCTCCCGAAATGGGCGGCTACTTCCTGGAGTTCAACAACTTCATCCCGGCCGATCCGCTCAAGACGCCTCCGCACATTGCGCCCGTCTGGTACTTCACGCCGTTCTACTCCATGCTGCGCGCCATTACGGCCGACTACACATGGGTCATGGCCGGCGCTTCCGTTCTGGCTGCCGTGGTGCTGTTCGCCAGGGGTGTCGGCAGCGGTATCTGGCGCATCATCTGGCCGCTGGTTCTCATCGGCCTGGCCATTGCCTTCCGCATCTTCGACGCCAAGTTCTGGGGTGTGGTTGTCATGGGTGGCGCCGTCGTGCTGCTGGGCTTCCTGCCCTGGCTCGATAACTCCCCCGCCAAGTCGATCCGCTATCGCCCGACATGGCACAAGTTCCTGTATGCCATCTTCATCGTGAACTTCCTGATGCTGGGCTACCTGGGTACTCAA
>JAAZDZ010000347.1 GCA_012512545.1 Alcaligenaceae bacterium
ATATCTAATATTAGTAAATTATGTGTGCCGCCACTAAGATCACTTTCTGTAAATGATTCCTTTCCTGATCCATGACGACAGCACACCCTCCTTCCAGCGGCCCGCTCGCGGGCATTCGCATTGTTGATCTCACATCGGTGATTTTCGGGCCGTATGCGTCGCAGATCCTGGCTGACTATGGTGCGGATGTCATCAAGCTGGAATCCCCGCAGGGCGATTCCACCCGTAACACAGGGCCGCGTTATGAAGACGGGCTGGCCGCGCTCTTTCTGAGCGTGAACCGCAACAAACGCGGCATTGTGCTGAACCTCAAGCAGGAAGCTGCCCGACAGGCGCTGCTGCAATTGCTGGATACGGCCGATGTATTCATGCACAGCATCCGCCCCCAGAAAATGGCCGCCCTGGGCCTCAGCCCCGAAGAGCTGCGCGCTCGCAACCCAAAGCTGATCTACGCCGGGCTGCTGGGTTTTGGGAGCGGCGGCGCTTATGAAGGCAAGCCGGCCTACGACGACACCATTCAGGGCTTGAGCGGCATTGCCGACATCATGGCGCGCCAAACCGGCGAACCCCGCTATTTCCCCGCGATCACCGCCGACAAAACGTGCGGCCTCATTGCCGCTCACGCCATTCTCGCTGCACTCTTCCAGCGCGAGCGCAGCGGGCTTGGCCAGACTGTGGAAATCCCCATGTTCGAATCCATGGTGTCGTTCAATATGGTCGAACACCTTTATGGCCGCCATTTTGTCGATGACGCCGGGCCCACCGGCTACCCCAGGCTGATGTCGCGCTGGCGCAAGCCGTACCGCACGGCAGATGGCTACCTGTGCATGATGCCTTACACGGATACACATTGGCGCAATTTTTTCACCCACAGCGGCCACCCGGAATTCGCCGACGACCCGCGTTTTGCTGATATAGCCGCCCGCACCCGCCATATTGATGCTTTGTATTCGCTGGCACAGGAAATCGCTGCCAGACACACCACGGAATACTGGGTCGAACTGCTGACACGCATCGAAGTTCCTGCCACCCGCATCAACTCGCTGGATGACCTGGAATCCGACCCCCACCTTGCCGATGTGGGCCTGTTTGTGGAAATCGAAGACGAAGCCGCCCGCCGCTACCGTTTCATCCGCAACCCGGTGCGCCTGCAACATGGCGACATTGCCCCCGGCATGCCGCCCCGCCTGGGCGAGCACACCCGCGCAGTCCTGAAAGAAGCAGGGCTGTCATCAGAACAGATAGAGGCGCTCTTTACCTGCGGCGCCGCGCATTAAAATCAAGGAGACAACGATGCAATCACCTTCTCTTCCCATGCTGGGCCAAGGTTTTTACTGGCAGGATCTGGAAGTCGGGCAACGCTTCCAGACTTTCCGCCGTACCATCACGGAAACCGATATCGTGAACTTCATCTGCGTGACCGGCATGCTGGAGGCCATTTTCATCGACACCACTTTTGAAGGGGGTGCCATCAAGGGGCGTCCGGTTCCCGGGGCCCTGACCTATGGTGTGATTGAAGGCTTTGTCATGCAGACCATGGCGCAAGGCACCGGGCTGGCCCTGCTGGAAGTACACAAGAAGGCGCTTGCGCCGGTTGTGGCAGGCGATACCGTCTGGGCGGAAATAGAAGTTACCGAGGTTCGTCCTACTTCCAAAAACAACCGCGCTATTGTGACTTCCCGCATTGACGTCAAGAATCAGCATGGCGTGGATGTCATGACTTACACCGCCGTACGCATGATGGCGGGGCGCCCCCAAGCCTGAGAACCTGACCGCAGCCGCCGCCACCCTGGCGGCAGTTCTCAATTTCATAACTCAAGGAGACAAAACCATGCAACACAAACACACTTTGCTTGCCTCTGCTCTGCTGGCCGCCACAGCCCTGCTGCCATTGGGCGCTCAGGCCCAGACCGGCAACTACCCGGAACGCGCCATCACCATGATTGTGCCCTTCCCTCCCGGCGGGCCTACCGATCTTGTCGCCCGGGTGCTGTCGAAGCAGCTCAGCGACCAGATCGGGCAATCCGTCGTGGTGGAAAACAGAGGCGGCGCCAATGGCACCATTGGGATGCAGGCGGCCGCCAACGCCAAACCCGACGGCTACACCATTCTGTACAACACTTCTTCCATTTCCCTAAGCCCCAACCTGTACAGCAAACTGTCTTTCGACCCCGAAAAAGATTTTGCCCCGATTTCCTCGACCGCCGTCGTTCCCATGGTGCTGCTGGTACACCCCTCCGTACCCGCCGACAACATCAAGGAATTCATCGACTACGCCCAGGAGCACCCCGGCGAGCTGTCCTACGCCTCTGCAGGCAATGGCAACGTCACCCATCTGACCGCCTTTTTGTTCACGCAGTCCGCCAACGTTGACGCTGTTCATATCCCGTATCGCGGCAGCGCGCCCGGTATGACCGACCTGGTCGGCGGCCAGGTTCATTACATGACCAACACGCTGAACGATTCACTGCCCTTCGTGCGTGAAGGCCGCGTCAAGGCTCTGGCCATCACCAGCGCCGAGCGCAGCGAACTGCTGCCTGAAGTGCCCACATTGTCTGAAAGCGTCATGCCTGGCTATGAAAGCGGCGCCTGGCAGGGTGTGGTCGCGCCCGCCGGCAC
>JAAZDZ010000348.1 GCA_012512545.1 Alcaligenaceae bacterium
AACTGCTCGACGAACTGTTGCGCAGCATGGATTACGAACGCCACCTGTACGATCTGTACGACGAGAAACCCGCGCAGACGCGTTGGCAGAATGTGCTTGAACTCGTGGGCTGGCTCAAGCGCAAGGCGCAGGAAGATGAACTGAGCCTGATGGAGCTGGTCCAGCATGTGGCTTTGGTGACGATGCTGGAGCGCAGCGAGGACGAAGATCCCGATACCGTAAAGCTTTCCACCTTGCATGCGGCCAAGGGGCTGGAATACCCGCATGTGTATCTTATTGGCGTGGAAGAGGGCTTGCTGCCTCATCTGGGGCGTGAGGATGAAGATATCGGCCAGGCCGATGCCGTGGAAGTTCTGGCCCAGCGCATTCAGGAAGAGCGCCGCCTGATGTATGTGGGCATTACCCGCGCTCAGCGCAGTCTGCACCTGAGCTGGTGTAAACGCCGTCGGCGGGCGCGGGAAGATGTTGTGCGGGAACGATCCCGTTTCATTGAGGAAATGGGGTTCCACGATAAAAAGGCGGTTGACCCGGCTGCGGGCATGGCGCCCAAGCAGCGCCTGCAGATGCTTAAGGACTTGCTGGGCAGCGCTGACTAGCTGCAAGGCGATCACTGCTCATGCTGGCAATCTGTCGCTGAAAACCCTGCGAACAATAAAAAGGCCCATCATTCTTAAATGATGGGCCTTCGGAGACGGCTGGCCGATTGTGTCGAAAGCTGCCCCGTTTTTGCGATTACCACTGGCTGCCCGAGAAGCGGGCGTCACGTGCGCGTGCCTCGTTCAGCGCTTCAGCGACTTGAACAAGGTAGCGGCCGACTGCGGTAGCGCCGCGAGCGATGCCGTTGGCAACGATGGCCAGACCTTCCAGAGCGGAGTAGGCGCGGTTGCTCGCTTGCTCGGCCCAGATGAGGTCGCGCTCAAGAGAGTCTGTGAGGTGGTTGTACGGATTTACGTAATTGGCTGACATGCTTTAACCCCTAAATGCTTGTTTGGATTGACTTTTTAATTATAGGGTAAACCCTAGGTTATGTCTAGGGTTTACCCTAATGGCAGCGATGGAGTAGCGTAAAAGAGACGCACGATGCGAAATGGTTTCCCGTATTGCGGAAATTTTTCTTCGAAACGGGAACTTTGGCTGCTGTGTTTTTCATCGGACGGAAGGGGGCCACATCTGCTTTCAGCATTTGGGGCAAAATAAAGGGTTTTCTGCAATCTGGAATCAAGGAGCTTAAATATGCGGAATATTGATATCGTAGGGGTGGTAGGAGCGGGCGCCATGGGGCGGGGAATCGCTCAGATCGCCGCGCAGGCTGGAATCACCGTGAGGCTGTTTGATATGCAGGAGCAGGCGGTCGCCAGCGCCCGCGACGCATTGCAGGCGGTGTGGAAAAGGCAGGTTGAGAAGCAGCGCATGAGCGCCGATGAGGCCGATGCTGCACTGCAGCGGGTTGTGCCATGCGGCAAGCTGGAAGACATGGCTGATGCCGACCTCATCATCGAGGCGGTTGTCGAGCGTCTGGATGTCAAAGGCGAGCTGTTTCGCAAGCTGGAAGGCATTGTGGGAGCCGATTGCATCTTGGCCTCCAATACGTCTTCGTTGTCGATTACGGCCATTGCCTCTGCGTGCGAGGACCCGACGCGGGTGGTGGGCTACCACTTCTTCAACCCCGTTCCCCTGATGAAGGTAGTTGAAGTCATTGATGGCGTGCGTGGCGACCCGCGCCACGGCGATGTCCTGATGGAGCTGGCGCGCCGCATGGGCCATACGCCGGTGCGCGCCAAGGACATGCCGGGCTTCATCGTCAACCATGGGGGCCGGGGCATGAATATCGAGGGGCTGAAGGCCGCTCAGGAATGCGTGGCTCCCTTCCCGGTCATTGATGCCATCATGCGCGAACAGGCGGGTTTTCGAATGGGGCCGTTTGAACTGATGGATCTGACAGGTCTTGATGTCTCACACCCGGTGATGGAATCCATCTACCAGCAGTTTTACGATGAACCCCGCTTTCGTCCCTCGCCTATTACCGCAGTTCGCGTGGCGGGCGGCTTGCTGGGCCGCAAGACGGGTGAAGGCTTCTACCGCTATCCGGAAGGGCAGAAGGCTGTGGAGGCCGAAGCGAGTGCGCCCGCCTTGCCTGCCAGTTTGAGCGTGTGGGTGGCGCCGTATCATTCCACCGGTCATCGCCGGGCCGCGGCCTTGCTGCGTGAACTGGGTGTAGAGCCGGTAACGTCTGAAGTGCCGCCACGCGATGCCCTGATCGTGGTCACGCCTTATGGCGAAGATATCGCTACCGTTGTGGCAGACTACCAATTGGACGCCCGCCGTACCGTCGCGCTGGACACCTTCTTTGGCCTGGAAACCGGCAAGCGCAGGGTAGTGATGTGTTCAGCGGCAACCCTTCCAGAGTGGCGTGACGCGGCGCATGCCTTGTTTGCCAAGGATGGCTCGCCTGTCAGTGTGATTGCAGACTCGGCCGGGTTTATTGGTCAGCGGGTGGTGGCCGCCATTATCAATGTGGCGTGCGATATCGCGCAGCAGGGCATCGCTACGCCCGAAGACATTGACCTGGCGATTTCGCTGGGCCTGGGCTATCCCGGTGGCGGGCCGCTGTCACTGGGCGATACGCTGGGCGCAGCCCATGTGCTGGACATCCTGCGGGGCATGTTGCGCACAACTGGCGATATGCGCTATCGCAGCAGCCTGTGGCTGCAACGGCGCGTACAGCTTGGCATGTCGCTGCGCGAACTGCCTGTTGCGGGGTAGAGAGCGTTATTCAGAAACAAAAATGGCCGCTTACAGCAAGCGGCCATTTTTTTTTGGGTGTAGCAGCTTATTGAGCCTGATTCACCATGTAATGCACTGCGGCGATGATGTCTTCGTCGCCCCC
>JAAZDZ010000349.1 GCA_012512545.1 Alcaligenaceae bacterium
CATAGCGCTTACCGTGCTGTCATCTTGTATGTTTATCGTGCGTGAGCGCGATGCTGTGCTGCTTTTTGCCCTGGGTGAGGTCCGCAAGACAATCGTCGAGCCCGGCCTTTATTTCAAACTGCCGCCTCCCTTCCAGACGGTTACCCGGTTGGACAAGCGGCTGCAGACCATCGAAACGAACGACCCAGAGCGTATTCAGACGTCTGAAAAGAAGAACCTGCTGATCGATTCTTTCGTGAAGTGGCGCATTGACGATCCCCGCTTGTTTTATGTGACTTTCGGTGTCAATGAGCGTGCGGCGGTCGAGCGTCTTCAGGCCCAGATCCGCGATGCGCTGAACGCCTCCGTTAACGTGCGTACGGTGCAGGCGGTTGTCTCTACAGAACGAGACGCCATCATGCGCGAAATTCTGAGCAATGTTCAGGGGCGGGCGAAGCCGTTGGGCGTAGATGTTGTCGACGTGCGTCTGCGTCGCATTGAATTCGCTCCGGAAATTTCCGAATCCGTCTATCGTCGTATGGAAGCCGAGCGTAAACAGGAAGCCAACCGCCTGCGCGCTTCGGGTGCTGCAGATGGCGAGCGCATTCGCGCTCAAGCCGACCGGCAGCGTCAGGAAATGTTGGCCACCGCCTATGCTCAGGCGCAAGCCATCATGGGTGAGGGCGACGGAGAAGCGGCTGGGATTTACGCCGGTGCGTATGGCAAGAATCCGCAATTCTATGACTTCTACCGGAGTCTGGAAGCTTACGGTAAATCATTCGGTGGTCAGGGTGATACCTTGGTCATCAGCCCAAAGTCCGATTTCTTCAAGTTCTGGGGAGCGGCCGAGGGTGAAAACGCATCACAGCAAAGCCGTAGCGCTGCACCCGCTGTTCAGTAGAAGGGAAGGCTTTTGCATGAAACGCACCATGGTTTACAATAACGTGTAAGTTTCGATTACTCTTATCCGCGAGCGACTTGCGGGCTTACGCCCCAGGTCGCTTTTTGTTTGGCAAACACTTGTCCAATCACCAACAGGACTCATGATGACCAAATGGCTGCTGCCGGAAAGCCTGGCAGACATCCTCCCCGCAGAAGCCCGGCGCATAGAAGAGCTGCGGCGCAAGTTATTGGATCTCTACCGGGTTTACGGCTTCGAGCTGGTAATGCCGCCGCTGGTGGAATACCTGGACTCCCTGCTGACTGGTCATGGCTATGGCCTGTCGCTGCGCACTAATAAGCTGGTCGATCAGCTCTCCGGCCGCACCTTGGGAGTGCGAGCCGATATGACACCACAGGTGCCCCGTATTGATGCCCACTTGCTGAACCGTGAAGGTGTCACCCGTCTGTGCTATTGCGGTTCGGTACTGCATACCAAACCCATGGGCTTGTTCTCTGATCGTGAGCTACTGCAGATTGGCGCCGAAATCTTCGGTCACGCTGGGGTCGAGGCCGATATCCAGGTGATCGAACTGGCGCTTGAAAGCGTCCGGTCGGCTGGAGTGGCTAGGCCGCGCCTTGATCTTAACC
>JAAZDZ010000350.1 GCA_012512545.1 Alcaligenaceae bacterium
GGCATCATGAGCCCGTACATGAAGCCGGTCTGGTGCGCCATGGGCGATGCCATCAACACGACATCGTCAGAGTTGAGCTTGAGACGCTGCGCATAGGGAATGATGTTGGACATCAGGCTGTTGGCCGTGTGCATCACGCCCTTGGGCTCGCCGGTCGTGCCCGAGGTGTAGATCAGCTGGGTGATGTCATCCGGCCCGACCTCGCCGCGCTGCAACAGCTCTGCCGCATCGGGTTCGTTTTCCCATTCCGGCCCGCTCAGCAACGCCTCGAAACTATTCGGGCCTTCGCCATCAATAATCACGGCGTGCTGCAATTCGGGCAAGGACGCCTGCAGGCTTTTGTACATGGTTTCGTAGTCAAAGCCACGGAACTGCCTGGGCGCAATAACAACCTTGGCCTCGCCATGCTTGAGCATGAAACCCAGTTCGCGCTCACGGAAGATATGCATCAGCGGATTCATGACCGCACCCAGATGCGAACACGCCAGATAAAGCAGCGTGAATTCCCACCAGTTGGGCAACTGGCAAGCCACGACATCGTTGCGCTTCACACCGAGGCGCGACAGCCCGACCGCAATGCGCCTGGCCATGCGGTCCATTTCCTTGTAGGTGAAGCGGGTGACCGCGCCGCTTTCAACGCGGATCGCAGTCAATGCCACGGTATCCGGGCGCTGCTGCACGCATTCGGCAAGGTCTTGCAAAATAGTGCGCTCGTGCCATAAGCCCTGCTCTATCATGCGGGGACGCCGCGCGGGTAACAGTACTGCGTCAAATTCCATTTTTGTCTCCTGATCTATGCTTGTTCTTTCTATGTAGGCATCTTGGTGCAACGTTCCGGGTCAGGCCGGTACGTTGCGTCGGCCCGCCCGTGCCCGGGCAATAATGGTATTCATGATCTGGGCGGTGCCATCGCCAATCTGGAAGCCCAGAATGTCGCGCAGGCGCTGTTCCATGACACCACGGTCATAGCCGCCATGCCCGAAACACAGCAGGCACTGATGCACCACATCGTAGGCCAGCTTGGGCCCCCACCACTTGGCCATGCCGGCCTCTGCCGTGTGAGGCAACCCCTGATCTTTCAGCCACAGGCCCTGCAGACACAGCAGGCGTGCCCCTTCAACCTCGGTATCAAAACGCGCCAGCGGATGCGTCAGCCCCTGAAAGGCGGACAAGGGCTGGCCGAAAGCGCGGCGCTCAGTCAGATATTCCCAGGTTTCCGTCAAAGCGGCCCTGGCCACGGCAAGGCATTGCAGGCCGATCAAGGAACGGGAAAAATCAAAGCCCTGCATCACCTGCACGAAACCCTTGTTTTCTTCGCCCAGGCGGTGGCTTTTGGGAATACGGACGTTTTCAAAGAAGATGGAACCGCGGCCGATTGCGCGCTGCCCGTGGCAATCGAAGCGGCTGCGGGTAATGCCAGGCGCGTCCATGGGAACCAGCATGGCCGTGACCCCATGAGCGCCCGAATCGGTGGTTCCGGTACGGCCGAATACCACAGCGATTTCAGCCTGGTCTGCGGCGGAAATCGACGTTTTCTCGCCGTTGATGATGTAATCATTGCCGTCGGATTCCACCCGCAGCTGCAGATTGGCCGCGTCGGAACCGCCCCGCGGCTCGGTCAGCGCAATGGCGCAGATGGCCTCGCCCTGCACCAGTTTCTGCAGCCAGGGGTCCACGACAGCGCGTTCGCCATGGTTGACCAGAATCTGGCCATTGAGCGAGGCCAGCAGATTCAGATAGGAAAAACTCAGGTCTGCCTGCGCAATCTGCTCGTGAATCACGCCGGCTGCCAGGCTGCCCATGCCCAGCCCGCCAACGCTTTCGGGCAGCTCAGGGCAAATAAAACCCAACTGGGCCATTTCACGAAGCAGGCCGCGATCCAGGTCGCGGCTGACATCGCGTTCAAGGTACCCGGGTTTGACACGCTCATCGGCGAAACGGCGCGCAGCCTCGACCAAAGCCTGAAGGTCTTCGTCGATGTACGGGTTAGGTGTCATGCTTGGTCTCCAACGACTTGTTTTTACTGCTGTATTCAAAGCGGCAGATCAGAACGCCTGACAACCGCGCCGCCCCGGCTGTCAGGCCCGGCTACCTTACTTAACGTGCTTGCGGAAATCCGGCTTGCGTTTTTCCATCAGTGCAGAGACCCCTTCGCGTGATTCATCGGTGTCGTAGTAGAGCTTGAGCGCATACATGCCCATGCCTGCGATACCGGCCTGGTGAGCCGTATCCATATTGAAGCTGCGCTTGGCAATGGCGATGGCCGTGGGGCTGCGCTCGCAGATGGTCTCAGCCCATTCCTGCACCGTCGCGTCAAGCTCGTCCTGCGGCACGCAGATGTTTGCCAGGCCCATCGCCACGGCTTCTTCGCCGGAATAGCGCTTATTGAGATACCAGATTTCGCGGGCTTTCTTTTCGCCCACCACCCGGGCCAGAAAGGCCGTGCCGTAACCAGGGTCAACCGACCCCATCTTGGGGCCGACCTGGCCAAACACGGCCTTATCGGAACAAATGGTGAGGTCGCAGATGGTGCACAGCACGTTGCCGCCACCAATGGCATAACCCTGAACACGCGCGATCACAGGCTTGGGCACGTCGCGGATCGCGGTATGCAGCTCTTCCATAGGCAGGCCGATCGTGCCACGGCCATCGTAGTTGCCATCGTGCGCGGACTGATCGCCGCCTGTGCAGAAGGCCCGGTCTCCGGCTCCCGCCAGCACAATGCAACCCACTTCGCGGTCATACCCCGCAGTATTGAGGGCCTTGATGATTTCGTCGCAGGTCGTGCCACGGAAAGCATTCATCTTTTCCGGGCGATTGATGGTGATCCAGGCGACGCCGTTGCGTACTTCGTAAAGAATATCTTCGAATTTCATGATAGGGGCTTTGATATAGAGAGAAAGACACGCCTCAACCGTGCATGGTCAGGCCGCCGGAGACTGAAATGACCTGACCTGTAATGAAGTCAGCATCGTCGCTGGAGAAAAACGCAATGATGCCGGCGAGATCTTCAGGCTGGCCGATCCGGCCCAGGGGAATGGCGCTGCGGAACGCCTCGACCAGTTTGGCCGGGTCGCGCGCGCCTTCTGCCACGCTGGCCAGCAAAGCGGTATCCGTAGGGCCGGGACACACAACATTAACGGTAATGCCATGGCGCGCGTGTTCCCGCGCCAGGGTCTTGGCCAGGGCCACCAGGCCGCCCTTGCAGGCTGCATAGACGGCTTCGCCCGAAGAACCGCCACGCGCAGCATCGGATGCCACGTTGACAATACGGCCCTGCTTGCGCTCGACCATGCCCGGCAGAACCGCGTGCAGCATATGCAGCGCCCCGACCAGGTTGATGTCGATCAGCTTTTGCCATTCTTCGGGAACCGTTTTCAGGAAAGGCTTGAAGACGTCCCACCCGGCGTTATTCACCAGGCCATGCACCGGCCCAAGCCCGGCTTCCGCCTTGGCCACGGCGGCATCAACCTGCGCGCGGTCGGTGATGTCGCACTGAAATGCCTGAGCGCTGCCGCCGCTGGAACGTATTTTTTCTGCAACCACTTCTGCTGCGGCCAGATTCATATCGAAAACAGCCACTTTTGCGCCTTCTTCAGCCAGACGGATGCTGGTCGCGCTACCGATACCGCCTCCGCCACCCGTCACGATGACGCATTGATCTTTCAAACCACGCAATTGAATCTCCTTTACGACCAGCAAACTGCTTAATGAGGCAAGTTATTGCCATACAAGCCGACACGATGCAGTTCTAACCGGATAGGTATATACCAACAATGCCATTGATAAATAACTGAATTTACCAATCAAGATGGATAAATTTTATCTTGAGAAAAAATATATATGTAAAGGTATTTACCCATATTGACGTAAAGCGCGAATTTCGACATACTGCCGGGTTATCGTCTTCAGTGCCGTCGCGAACCCGCCTGTATCGCGCTTTTCCGGCACCTGAACAGTGAACGGGTAAAAAAATGCATGCCGCGTCCAGGTCCCTGCCTGGACGCGGCTTTTTTTCGGATACCATCTCACTTATCCCCGCACCAAGGACATTCCATGCAAACGCCTTCCCGACTGCCGGTTATTGCCCGCCAAAGCATGCGCCTGCTCGCCTGCAGCCTGATGCTGGGTGGCCTGCTGGGGTGCGGCTATAAAGGCCCCCTCTATATGCCGCCTCCAGAAGACCCGCCCGCCACGCTGACCACGCCTCCGGGGCACGACGCTCCCCCCGGCCCCTCCACCAACTAATTCCAGGAAATCATGACTGTCGCCCCCCGTTTTCAGCTCCAGAACGGCACTTTGCACGCAGAAGACACTTCGCTTGCCAAACTTGCAAAGGAGTTCGGCACCCCGCTCTATGTCTATTCACGCGCAGCGTTGCAAGACGCCTGGAATCGCTATGCCCGGGCACTGGAAGGCCGCAAGGCACTGGTGTGCTTCGGCATGAAGGCCAACTCCAATCTGGCCGTCCTGAACGAATTCGCCCGCCTGGGCGCAGGCTTTGACATTGTTTCGGGCGGCGAACTGGCGCGTGTGCTGGCCGCTGGCGGCGATGCCGGGAAAGTCGTGTTTTCCGGGGTGGGCAAGCAAGCATGGGAAATGCAGGCGGCCCTGGATGCCGGCGTGAAATGCTTCAATGTGGAATCCGAGGCCGAGCTTGAGCGTCTGTCCCAGGTAGCCTCCACCAGCGGGCGCGTGGCGCCTGTATCGCTGCGCGTGAACCCCGACGTTGACGCCCATACCCACCCCTATATTTCCACGGGCCTGAAAGACAACAAATTCGGCATTGCCATTGAAAACGCCCCCGAGGTCTATCGGCGCGCCAGAAATCTTCCTGGCCTGGACATTGTCGGGGTGGACTGCCACATCGGCTCGCAGATTACCGAAGCCGCGCCTTACCTGGATGCCCTGGACAAACTGATCACCCTCATCCAGGGGCTGCGAAGCGAGGGCATCGAACTGAACCACCTTGATCTGGGCGGCGGCATCGGCATTCGCTATACCAATGAAGAGGTGCTGGAACCCACCACGCTATTCACCGAAGTGTTCAGGAAGCTGGATGAAGCGGGCCTGGGCCACCTTGAACTGATACTGGAACCGGGGCGTTCGCTGGTGGGCAATGCAGGCGTTCTGCTGACCGAAGTGCAATACCTGAAGCACTCGGAAACCAAGAATTTCGCCATTGTCGACGCCGCCATGAACGACTTGCTGCGACCCACGCTGTACGATGCCTGGCACGATGTCGAGCCCGTCAAACCCCGCCCGGCCACTTCGGCCACGCCCACCTACGACATCGTCGGCCCCATCTGCGAAAGCGGCGACTGGCTGGCGCGTGATCGCAGGCTGGAACTGCATCAGGGCGATATTCTGGCCATCATGTCGGCGGGCGCCTATGCCTTCACCATGGCCAGCCAATACAACTCGCGGCCCAGAGCTGCCGAAATCATGGTTGACGGCGCCCGCAGCCATGTGGTTCGCCAGCGCGAGACGCTTGTCAGCCTTTTTGAAAATGAATACATTTTGCCAACAACTGATACATCTGACATAAATTAAAGATTTCACACGATCAGCCGTAATACGCTAGAGGTGTTTTGTCTGAACTACAGACCCGCACCCCTGGTTGGTAGCATTTGCGCTAACCAACAAAGGCGCAAGCTCCGGGGGGCAGCCTGGGCCATGAAAAAGTCCTGTGCCCTCAAGATTTATTAAGAGACTGCATGGCATGCGAAAAGGCAGTATTTATCGCTTATCACTTTGGGTGTTGCCTCTCGCCATCGCACTATTCACAGCCATGGCGGTCATGGGGTTCACCCCCCTTTACCCCGCTACCAGCAGCCACGCTGCCCTGTCGTTTCGCAGCATTCCCGTTGCCATAGGGCATCCGACGCCGCAGGAAGCCATGGAAGCGCTGCGCACCGTTCCGCAACGGCAACATCTCAAACTCGACAACAGCTTCTGGGTTTCCATAGATCTGCCCCGGCACGCCCTGAACCACACTGCTGCGGTCGATTTTCCTGCTCGGGGGGTACGGGCGGCGGCCTGCTGGCGCAGCGATACACTGGAAATCCTGGGCAGCGCATCGGGCCGCTCCACCAATGGGGCCATGCGCAATAGCCGGCTGGGCTACGCTATTTTGCTGGGCCAGAGTAAAAACGATGCTGCGGCATCGTTTTCCAGTTTCTTCTGCCAGATCAGCTATAGCGAACCCACGGTATTCACCGCAGAACTCTGGGAACCCAACGATCTGCGTGCCGCCTCCCACCGCTTTCATCGCGCCATCGCCCTGCTGGACGGCGGCATTGCCACGCTTGCCGTGTTTCTCGCCATCATCGCCATACGCAATCGCGAATGGGCTTTTCTGCTGGTGTCCGTCTGGCTGATCGGCAATCTGCGCCTGGGCGCCTATGCCCTGGGCTGGGACAACCAATGGCTGGGCTATGCCCTGCCCCTGGATTGGCAGACCATTCTGCGCAAAATCACGCTGGCCACGTATTACCTTGTCACCTACACGCTGTTTCGCCAGCTGTTTCGCCAGCGCGAAAGCACGCATCCTGCATTGCAAGCGGTATTACTGTGGATGGGTGTTGCACAGTTCGCGGCTGCCCTCCTGCTGCCCTGGTCTGTCTTCCAGCCATTAAGCTGGCTCACCTGGGCCGTCGCTGCGCTGATCGGCCTTTACCTGTTGGGAGCCAGCATTGCGCAGAAGCCCAAACGCCTGTTCTCGTGGCGTTTTGTTTCGCTCACCCTGGCGCTGGCCGTCATGCTCGGCTGCCTGGCCCTCGCCCTGACCGGCCAGGAGCACCCCTCCGACCCCCTTGGCAACGTCGTCATCCTGCTGCTGTCCAACATCATGGTCGCCCTGGCGGTCAGCGGCATGATCCGCGCAAGCAGAAAGGAGCGCATGCGGGCGCAGACAGAGCTGGTCACCAGCTATGCCGTGGCCCCCCTGGGCCTGTTCACCCTCGACGCCAACGGCCATTTTCTGCAGATGAACCCCATATTGCGCAATACGCTGGGGCTCAAGGACGGCCCCAGCGCCCCCTTGTATTGGGATCACTTCTTCCCGCCACAGAATTGGCAGGCCGTCGCCGCAGCCACCCTGAAAGGCACGGAAACCGAAATCCATCTCGAAGGCGGCGACCAGCCTGAGCGCCACTTCGCTTTGCGCGCCGTGCTGGCAGACGACCATGTTGAAGGCTCGCTGCAGGACATCACGGCGCGCGCCCAGGCCATGGCCGAACTGCGTGACATGGCCGACAGCGACCCGCTCACCCACGCCCTGAACCGGCGTGGCATAGAAAAAAGCCTGGAACAGGCCATCGACAACCTCAAGAACAAAGGCGAACCGTGCTCCATAGGCTATATGGATCTCGATCATTTCAGGCGCATCAACGGCCTGTTCGGCCATACCTCGGGCGATGAAATCCTGACGCAGATCACCGAACGGCTGCGCAGAATCCTGACCAGGCAGCAAAGCCTGGGGCGCATCGGCAGCGACGAATTCATCATCCTGTTCCCCAACATGGATGCGCACACTGCGCGCCAGACGGCGGAACACATCATTGTCGAGCTGAACGGCCATGCCTACCAGGTGGGGCACCGCAGCTTCAATGTCCGTTCTGCGATTGGCGTCGTGGAGCTCAACCGCGACATGGACAAGGCCACGGCGATATCCGCCGCCACCCGGGCCTGCCGCGACGCCCGCAAGCAGCACAAGGACATCATTGTGTATGAGCAGGGTTCCAGCGAACTGGAAGCGCACTCCGAAGAACTGCGCTTGTTCGACCAGCTGGAAGGCGGCGATTCCCCCAAGGGGCTGTACCTGGAAATGCAGCCCATCATGGATCTCAACAACCCGGAAGAAACCCTCAACTTTGAAATTCTGCTGCGCGTGCGCGATTCGCACGGCGGGCTGATACCCACTCACAAAATCGTCTCGGGCGCCGAAGAAAGCGGCACCATCACCATCATCGACAAATGGGTATTTTCCGCCACGCTGGAATGGCTTTCCAAGCACGAAGACCGCTTACGCAAGACTCAGCTGGTCAACATCAATCTGAGCGGCGTGTCACTGAACAGCGACCAATTCATAGAAAACCTGTTCCAGGTACTGGCGCGCTACCCCCAACTGACCCACCGCCTGTGCGTGGAAATCACTGAAGGCGTGGCCCTGCAGAACATCGAACGCACCCACACATTCATTGCCCGGCTCAAAAGCATGGGCGTGCGCATCGCGCTGGACGACTTCGGCGCGGGCTACACCTCGTTCAATTACCTGAAACAGCTCGACGCCGATGCCGTCAAGATCGACGGCGTTTTCGTGCGCGACATGCTGGCCAGCGACACCAATATCGCCATTGTGCGCACCATTGTCGAATTGGCGCAAAACATGGGCATGGTCTGCATTGCGGAATGGGTGGAAGATGCGCAGGCGCTGGAACTGCTCAGGGAAATGGGTGTGGATTACGTGCAGGGCTACGCAGTCAGCGCGGCCCTGACGCCGATGGAAATCCTTGATGCGGAAACGGTGTCGGATGTGGTTGGCAACCCCGACACCCTGGCGTATATCAGGCGCCATTCCTGACGCCTGACAACACCTTAGAGCTCGCCGTAGGAATGCAGCCCTGAAAGGAACATATTCACGCCCAGAAAGGCGAAGCTGGTGATCAGCAGGCCCGCCAGCGCCCAATAGGCCGCCATGGTGCCACGCAAGCCTTTCATCAGACGCATGTGCAGCCAGGCGGCGTAGTTCAGCCAGACGATCAGCGCCCAGGTTTCTTTAGGGTCCCATTGCCAGTAGGTGCCCCAGGCGTCGGCCGCCCATAGCGCCCCCAGAATCGTGGCAACGGTAAAGAAGGCAAAGCCAATGGCAATGGCACGGTACATGATGTCATCGAGAATTTCGAGCGACGGCAGCTTGTTGGCAATGGGCCGACGGAACGCCAGAATGAGACCCACCAGAACGGCGCCGATACCAAAGTACAACATCCAGGTCGCGGACAACTCACGTGACCCGAACATGAGGGGTTCCGAGCACAGAATGGCACCCAGGATGAAGAGCGGGATCAGTTTTTTGCGTGACTGGGTTTCGCCGTGCTCTTTCACCAGATAGGCAAAGCCGACCATGGCCGCCAGCGAAAAGGTACCGTAGCCAATGAAGTTGGCGGGTACGTGAATTTTCATCCACCAGCTTTTCAGGGCCGGCACCAGGGGCTGAATTTCAAAGGCATCGCGGGTGAAGGTGTACCACAGCAGGAAAATGACAGACGACGTTAC
>JAAZDZ010000351.1 GCA_012512545.1 Alcaligenaceae bacterium
CATTCAGGCGGCGCACGCCCGCCTGCCGCAGTTCAGCCGCGTGGCGGGCCAGCCGCGTGCCGTTGGTGGAAATGGCCAGATCGGTGACGCCTTCCAGCGCGGCCACTTTGGCGGCGAGTTCGCTGACGCCCCGGCGGGTAAGCGGTTCGCCCCCGGTGAGGCGGATTTTCGCTACCCCGAAATTGACAAACAGGCCGATAAGCCGTGCCATTTCGTCGTGAGTCAGCCAGTTGGCGGGTTCTTCAAAGCCTTTGAAATCTTCGGGAAGACAGTACTGGCAGCGCAGGTCGCAGCGATCGGTGATGGAAACGCGCAGGTAGTCGATGCGGCGGTTGAAGCTGTCGATCAGCGCGCGCGGCCGCGCGGCCATGGCCGGGGCGGAGGCGGACTGGTTGACTGGGCTTATGACCGACGTGGACATGCTGCAGGCTTCCTGTAGATCAGACAGTGAGATTCCTCAAGCGCCATGCGCTGAGACTGGTATTCAATACTACACTACTTCGGTACGGTAATGATGATAATACCCGTTGCCAGCAGGCCGGGTTGATATACTCAAAAACATGATCACGATCACCTATTTTGGTTCTCTCAAATTGCTGCAGCCTGCGGGTAGCGAGCAACTGGAGTGGTCCGGCGGCACAACCGACGACCTGCTCAGCGCGTTACGCCAGCGCGGCCCGGATTGGGAAGAAGCCCTGCGTCCCGGGCGGGTCTTCAAGCTGGCGCTCAATCAGCAGCTTCTGCATGGCGCGGCGCCGGTAAGCGTGGGCGATGAAGTCGCCATTCTGCCGCCCGTCACCGGGGGTTGAAACCATGTTCAGCGTTCGCATCCAGGCCGAACCCATCAACCTGGCCCCGGCCGAGGGCACAGGGCGCGATGACTGCGGCGCCCAGGTGCGTTTTGTCGGCACCGTGCGCAACGATGCCCGCAGCGCGCCCATTTCGCATCTGGTGCTGGAACACTTCCCCGGCGTAACAGAATCCGAAATCGAACGTATTGTCGGCCTGGCCCGGCAGCGCTGGAACCTGCAGAAAGCCCAGGTTGTGCATCGGGTCGGGCGTATCGGGGTGGGTGAAGATATCGTGGTGGTGGAAACCGCCAGCGCGCATCGCAAAGACGCCTTCGAGGCCAATATCTTCATCATGGACTACCTCAAAACCCAGGCGCCTTTCTGGAAGCAGGAATGCTTTACCGATGGCAGCGAGCATTGGGTCGAGGCCAAGAGCAGCGATCAGCAGGCCGCGCAACGCTGGTCAGTGGCGCAAGCGGGCGCTGCCACGCCAAGCGCCTCTGCGTCACAAGAGCCGGATGCGGCACCTCGCCGTATCGGCGCTCTGATACTGGCGGGCGGCGAAGGCAGCCGCATGGGGTATCGCAACAAGGGCCTGCAGCCTTTCCGGGGCCAGCCGCTGGTCATGAATGTGGCGGAAACCCTGCGGCCTCATGTGGCATATATAGGGGTCAGCGCCAATAACGATGTTGCCGAATACCAGGCGCTGGGCTTTCCGGTGTTTCAGGACGACCCCGCCTACGGGCTGCAGGGGCCGCTGGCGGGCGTGGTCAGCGCCTTGCCCCGCTTCCCTGCCTGGCTGGACGCCTTGCTGGTAGTGCCATGCGATGTTCCGCTGCTGCCTGCGGATCTTGTCCCCCGCCTGGCTGAAGCGCTTGCCCCTGCAGAAGTCGCATGCACCATGGCTATAACAGAAGGCACCAGCCACCACGGCATTTTCCTGTGTCGCCCCGGCATGTTGCTCAGCCTGGTGCCCCACCTGCGCGAAATGGCCGATCTGCGGCTGCGCAGCTGGCTGCAGCGCAGCCATTGCGAATTTGTCCATTTTGAAAACACCGATGCTTTCGCCAACATCAACGACCTGCAAACCCTGCAAGCGCTTGAAGCCTGAGCACGCCAGGCATTCTGAAAAAGCCATGGCTGGCATTCGTAAAAACCGGCACAAAACCATTTGAAAAGCGGCTCTACTGATATGTCCGAACTTCTCGATTACCACCTTGCCCTGAATTCATTACTGGAAATCCACCAGCCGCTGGAAGGCGAAGAAGAAGTCGCATTGGCGCAGTTGGGGCAGCGGGTGCTGGCGCGCGATCTCATGGTGCAGCACGATGTGCCCACCTTCGACAACAGCGCCATGGATGGCTATGCCATCAATGGCAACGATTGCGACAGCTGGCAGGTGGTGCAGCGCATCGCCGCGGGCGATGAGGCCCAACAGGGGCTGCAGCATGGGCAGGCCGCGCGCATTTTTACCGGCGCGCCCATTCCTGCGGGCGCCACCGCCGTGCTCATACAGGAAAACGTGACGCTGGATGCCGAACGCAACGTCATCAGCCATACCGCGGCGCCGGGCGAAAAAGCCGTTGTCAAAGCGGGGCAGAACATCCGCCGCCAGGCTGAAGAGCTGCGCAAGGGCGAGCCGCTGCTGGCGCGTCATCAGCGCATTACACCCGCCGCCATCGGCCTGCTTTCTACGCAGGGCTACACCCACGCCCCTTGCGTGCCGCAGCCGCGCGTTACGGTCTTTTCCAGCGGCAACGAACTGGTGCCGCCGGGCCAGCCGCTGCAGCCAGGAAAAATCTACGACAGCAACCGCCAGATGCTTTCCGCCATGCTGCAGGCTGAAGGGTTTATCGTCATCGACGGCGGCATTCTGCCCGACAGCCTCGAACCCACCCGCCAGGCGCTGGAAAAGGCGGCGCGCAAATCCGACGCCATCCTGTGTTCCGGCGGCGTATCGGTGGGCGAAGAAGACCACCTCAAGAATGCGCTGGAGCAAGTGGGCGAACTCACCCAATGGCGCTTGTTCATCAAACCCGGCAAGCCCATCACCTGGGGCAGCATCGGGGCCTGCCGCGTGTTCATGTTGCCTGGTAACCCGGTTTCCAGCCTGGTGACGTTCCGCCAGCTGGCTCTGCCCGCCTTGCAGCGCATGGCAGGGCTGCCGGTTGAACAGGCGCGGCCCTGGAAATTCATGGCCCGTGCCGGTTTTTCACGCGGCAAAGTGGAACCCCGCCGCGAATTCCTGCGCGTCGTGCTGGAAAGCAGCCCCGATGGCTTCCGCGTAAAGCCCATGGCGCTGCAGGGTTCAAATATGCTGAGCGGCGCAGTGTTTGCCACCGCCCTGGCTGAAATCCCGCCCGGCACAAAAATCGAAGAAGGCATTGAGCTGGCGGTCTACCCGCTGGCAGACCGTTTCTGAAAGGTATCCAGCATGACCACGCAACCGAAACAGGGCGAATCCCTGACCCATTTCGACGCCCAGGGCCAAGCCTGGATGGTAGATGTCGGGGGTAAGGCTGCCACGCATCGCAAAGCTATTGCGCAAGGCAGCATCCAGCTTTCTCCCGCCGCCTTCGAAGCCTTGCAGAACCCCGATGGTTCCAGCCCAAAGGGCGATGTGCTGGGCGTGGCGCGCATCGCGGCCATTCAGGGCGCCAAGCAGACATCCGCCCTGATTCCCCTGTGCCACCCCCTGCCGCTCACCCATGTCAGCGTCGAATTCAAGCTCGACGCCCAGCGCAATAAAGTGAGCATTGAAGTCTGCGCCGAAACCGTCGGCAAAACCGGCGTTGAAATGGAAGCCCTGACCGCCGCCTCCGTCGGCCTGCTCACCATCTACGACATGCTGAAAGCCATCGACAAAGGCATGGTGATCGAATCCGTACAACTGGTGCGCAAGGAAGGCGGCAAAAGCGGCGTGTGGGAACGCTGACTTTCTATCAGCGTGCGCTCAACGTGCCTGCAGCGCCTTCAGTAATACATCCACTTTATCCAGCGATTCCTGGTATTCGTCTGCCCAGTCTGAGTCCGTGACAATGCCGCCGCCTGCCCAGCAGCTGATGCGGCCATTGCGGGCCAGCATGCTGCGGATGGTGATGGAACTATCCATATTGCCGCGCGTGTCGATGTAAAGCAGCGAGCCGCAATACAGGCTGCGCTGGTGGGGTTCAAGCTCGTCGATGATCTGCATGGCGCGTATTTTTGGCGCGCCGGTGATCGAACCGCCGGGGAAGCTGCCTGCCAGAAGGTCGAAAGCGTCCAGGCCGGGGGCTAGTTCGGCTGCAACGCTGCTGACCAGGTGATGCACATTGGGGTAGCTTTCCAGGCTGAAAAGTTCCGGTACGTGAACCGAGCCAATACGGCTGGAGCGGCCAATGTCGTTGCGCAGCAAGTCCACAATCATCAGGTTTTCAGCGCGATCCTTGAGGCTGGCGCAAAGTTCTTCCGCCAGCATCCGGTCTTGCGCCGGGTCGGCGCTGCGCGGCCGGGTACCCTTGATGGGGCGGGCCTCGATCCGCCCTTCGCGCAGGCGGATGAAGCGTTCCGGCGACAGGCTCAGAATGGCGTTGTCGCCGCCCAGGTTCAGGTAGCCCGCAAAAGGGGTGGCGCAGGCTTGGCGCAGCGTCTGGTAGGCTGCCCAGGGGTGGCCGCGATAGCCCGCCTGAAAGCGCTGGGTGTAGTTCACCTGGTAGCAGTCACCCGCTTGTATGTATGCGTGAATGCGCTCAATGGCTTGCCGGTAGGTGTTGCGGCTGATGGTGGGCTGGAATTCGCCCGTCAGCGTGAATACAGGCGTGGGCGCTGGCTGAGGAAAGGAATCGGGCGGCGACTCAAACAGCGCGATCAGCCGCTGCCGCCTCTCAGGCGGGCAGGCCGGGTGAAAGACCAGATAGCTGGTGCGCGCAAGGTGATCGCTGGTCAGCGACCAGTCGTATATGCCCAGGCGGGCGTCGGGAAGCTGCAGGTCGTCCACTGCGCCTGGCGCGTGGGCGTCCGCTTCCAGGCGGCGGCCAAAATCGTAAGCCAGATAGCCCAGCAGGCCGCCCGCGAAAGGCAGTTCAATCCCGGCTTCAAAACCGGCGGCGCCCAATGTGGCCAGGCGGCGACGCAGCCGGGCAAAGAACGCATTGCCACGCTCACCCGCCTGCGGCGCAAACGCTTCCAGCGGCCAGGCGCTCAGAATGTCGAAGCGCCCGCGTTCGGCAACCGGGCGGCCGCTATCCAGCAGCACCGCGCCAGGCTCGCGGTGAATGCGTTCAAAATAGTGATTGGGGTCTGCCTGATACGGCAGCCGGTGAAGGTCGCAAAGGGCAAGCATGGGTATGTTCAGCGCGAATGGCCGTATTCCGAGGGCATATCGTAGCAGCGATTGGCGGGGGGGCTGGGCGGCCGCCTGCTTGTCACATTCTGCAGCGTGCGCAATGCCAGTGGTACGATGAGAACCGAGCCTCACGCTGCAACATTCCCGCAATGCAACAAACGCGGCGGCGCGCCGCCGACCGTATTCTTGCAGGCATGTCGTCATGTCATATGAATCCAATTCGCCCCTTATCCAGCACACCATATCCATTCATCAGGTCGTCCAGATCCTGATAGGAATCGAAGATCGCGCCCAGCGTGATGCCTTGCTGACGCGGGCCGGCATCAACCCGGCCTTGCTGGAATCCGATCTGGCGCGCGTCACGCAGCGGCAGTTCGCACGGCTGATGAGGCTGATGGTGCGCGGTCAGCGCGACGAGCTCTGGGGCCTGTGTTCGCAGCCTATTCCCCTGGGAACGCTCGCCACCGCCTGTCGTTTTATGGCGGCGCAGCCCTATCTGGGGCTGGCCTTGCGCCATGGCCTGCGTTACTACCACGCCCTGCTGCCCGATTTTGTGCCGCGCCTGCAGGTCAGCGATGGCATCGCCTATGTACGCCTGTCGCCGCGCGGGTCGCTGAAAAATCCCCAGCACTACGGCGCGCGCGCATTCATATTCCTGGGTTACGGCGTTGTGTGCTGGCTGGCGGCACGGCGCATTCCCGTCAAGGAAGTGGTCTATCAATCGAGTCTCAAAATGCCGCGCAGCGAGGCGTCGCAACTGTTTCAGGCTCCCATCCGCCTGGAGAACGACGATTGCGGCTTGCGCTTTGACGCCAAGTGGCTGGATCTCCCCATTGTGCAGAACAGCCAGAGCGTCGAGGAATTCCTGAAGCAGGTTCCTGAGTGCCTGCTACTCAGGTATCGGGATCAGGCCAGCTCAACAGAAAGAATCCGCCGGGTGCTGAGGCGTTATCTTTCAGAAGACATGCCGACTCTGGAAGAGGTCAGCCGCATGCTGGCCACCACGCCGCAGACCCTGCGCCGCCGCCTGCGCCGCGAAGGCCAGGGCTATCAGCAGGTGAAGGATGCTTTGCGACGCGACGTTGCGGTGGATTACCTGGCCCGTTCCGAGCTATCGCTGGCAGAAATTGCCAGTAAGGTGGGCTTTTCCGAGGCCAGTACTTTCCATCGTGCCTTCAAGACCTGGACGGGGCTTTCCCCGGGCGCCTATCGTGATGCACATCAAGTTTCCAGCCCAGGTGTCACTTTTTGCCAATCAGATTGAATTGATTGGCGATTGGTGGTGCCCCGGCGGCATCCGATACTGATTGGCAAACAAGTACAGTCAGGAGTGAGACATGTCTGTCAATCAACGCCCCGTTCATGTGGTCGGGGTGGGGATGATTCCCTTCACCAAGCCCGGCGCCAGCGATTCCTATCCTGTGATGGGCGCTCAGGCTGCCCGGCAGGCTCTGGACGACGCGGGCCTGGATTACTCCCTGGTTGAGCAAGCCTACGCAGGCTATGTCTATGGCGACTCCACCGCGGGGCAAGCTGCCCTGTATGGCGTGGGCCTGAGCGGCATCCCGGTTTTCAATGTCAACAATAACTGTGCCACGGGCTCCAGCGCCCTGTATCTGGCGCGTCAGGCCGTGGCCAGTGGCGTGGTGGAATGCGCGCTGGCGGTGGGCTTTGAACAGATGGTGCCCGGCGCGCTCAAAGGTGCTTACGATGACCGCCCTTCGCCCATAGAGCGCTTTGTTGACAGCATGGAAAAAACGCAGGGGTTCGACCCTGCCGCGCCGCGCACGGCGCAATTCTTCGGCGGCGCCGGGCAGGACTACATTGACCAGTACGGCATCCGCCCAGACACCTTTGGCCGCATTTCGGTCAAGGCACGCCAGCACGCCGCGCGCAACCCGCTGGCAGTTTTCCGCAACAAACTGACGCTGGACGAAGTCATGGCTTCGCCCACCGTGTTCGGCCCGGTTACGCGCTACCAGTGCTGTCCGCCGACTTGCGGCGCAGCGGCCGCCATCGTCTGTTCACCGGAATTCGCCAAAAAGCACGGGCTGGACGCCAGTGTGGTGATTGCCGCCCAGGCCATGACCACCGATACTCCCAGCACCTTCGATTCCGGCGACATGCGCAAGCTGGTGGGTTACGACATGACAGTCGCTGCCGCCACCCAGGTGTACGAAGCGGCGGGCATCGGCCCCGAAGATCTGGACGTCGTGGAACTGCACGACTGCTTCAGCGTCAACGAACTGATTACCTACGAAGCCCTGGGCCTTACGCCCGAAGGCACGGCGGAACAATTCATCCTGAATGGCGACAACACCTATGGCGGGCGCATCGTCACCAACCCCTCGGGCGGGCTGCTGTCCAAAGGCCACCCGCTGGGCGCGACCGGCCTGGCCCAGTGCTATGAGCTGGTGTCGCAGTTGCGCGGCACGGCAGACCAGCGTCAGGTGGAAGGTGCGCGCCTGGCGCTGCAGCACAACCTTGGGTTGGGCGGCGCCTGCGTGGTCACGCTCTACCAGAAAGTGTGAAACGGCCTTGCAACCATGCATGCCGCTTTTGAAGTGAAAAAGTAGTAATGGAGACAACGAACATGCTGCAGTCCATGCAGAAGAACGAATTCTGGCCCAAAGGGGTTCCGCAGACGCTTCGCGTCCCGCAGGTGACGCTGAATCACTATCTGTTGACGGCCGCGCAGCGCTACCCTGACAAACCCGCCCTGATTTTCTGTCAGCGCGAGGTGTCCTACGCTGAACTGCACGGCAGCGTGGAGGCCATGGCCGCATGGATGCAGCACGAACTTGGCGTGCAGCGCGGCGACCGCGTTCTGCTGATGAGCCAGAACAGCCCCGAATTCGTGATCGCGTACTTTGCCGCCTTGCGCGCGGGCGCAGCCATTGTGCCCGTCAACCCCATGTGTACCGTGCAGGAAGTGCAGTACTACGCTGAAGACAGCGGCGCCCGCGTGGCCTTTGTGGCGCAAGATCTGCTGCCGCATGTGGAGCCTCTGCTGAAAAGCGCGGGCGGCGCCCATCTGGAGGCGCTGATTGTGCATGCTTACGCATCGGCGCTTACGCCGGAAGGCATTCAAGACCTTCCCGAAGCCATGCGCTACGCCGCCCAACCGCTGTCCCAGCCCGGCATGCACGCCTTTGAACAGGCGCTGCAATGGCAGGGCGCTGTACAGGAAACGGGGGTTGGCGCCGACGACCTGGCCGTTCTGCCTTATACCTCGGGCACGACCGGCCACCCCAAAGGGTGTTACCACAGCCATTCCACCATGCTGGCCTCCAATGTCGGCTCGCAGGTCTGGCGGGGCTTGAATGTCGATTCCGTGTTTCTGGCCGTGGCGCCGCTATTCCATATGCTGGGCATGCAAAATGGCATGAATATGCCGTTGACCCTGGGCGCCACCATTGTGCTGATGCCGCGCTGGAATGCGGCCCACGCTGTCGAACTGGTAGAACGCTACCGCGTAACGGCCTGGACGGCTCCGCCCGCCATGGTGCTGGAGTTCTTCGCCCAGCCCAGCGCGCAGACGCGCGATCTTTCCAGCCTGGCCATGTTGTCGGGCGGCGGCGCCGCCATGCCCGAAAGCGTCGCGGCCATGCTCGCCGAACGTTTCGGCCTCAGTTACAACGAAGCCTATGGCCTGACCGAAACGGCGGCCTTTCTGCATGCCAACCCCATGCAGCGTGGCAAGCGCCAATGCCTGGGCATTCCCACCCAAAGCGTGGAATCGCGCATTATCGACCCGGCCACATTGCAGGAACTGCCCCAGGGGGAAGTCGGCGAGATCGTCACGCGCGGCCCCCAGGTCATGAAAGAGTACTGGCGTAACGAAGCCGCGAACCGCGAAGCCTTCATCGAACTGGACGGCAAGCGCTTCTTCCGTACCGGCGACCTCGCCATGGTGGATGAAGAAGGCTATTTCTTCATGCGCGACCGCCTCAAGCGCATGATCAACGTTTCCGGGTACAAGGTCTGGCCTGCCGAAGTCGAGGCCATGATGTACGAGCACCCGGCTGTGTACGAAGCCTGCATCATCGGCACGCCCGACCCCAAGCGGGGCGAATCGGTCGTGGCCGTGATTGTGCTGAAGCCGTCTCACGAAGGCGCGGTCAGCGAACAGGACATCATTGATTGGGCCCGCGAACGCATGGCCGTTTACAAATCGCCGCGGGAAGTGCGCTTTGTGAGCGAGCTGGCGAAATCCGGAACCGGAAAAATCATGTGGCGCGAATTGCAGGAACAGGAAAACAGGCGCACTGCGGAATCCAGCAACACCGTATAGCGGGGCAGGGCCGATAAGCCCGGCGCCGCTGCATTCGTAGAAGAACCGTGTAATTGAATACTCAATAAACCAAAGGAGATAAAGATGCTTAAACTTGCACGCCGCACCGTTGCCCTTTTGGGCTGCGTGGCCATGCTGGGCGCCAGCCCCGTCATCGCTCAGGACGCCGCCGCCAACTACCCCGACAAGCCCATCCGCCTGATCGTGCCTTACCCCGCTGGCGGCGCCACCGATATTCTCGCCCGCATGATGGCGCAGAAATTCCAGGAAGAATGGAAGCAGCCGATGATTGTTGAAAATCGTTCGGGTGCCGGCGGCACCATTGGCGCCAACCAGGTGGCCAAGGCGGATCCCGATGGCTATACCGTGCTGTTTTCCATCACGGCCATGGTTCAGCAGATTTCCCTGATGAACCTGCCTTACGATCCTTTGAAGGACTTCATCCCCCTGACGCAGGTGGCTGTCAGCACCAGCGTGCTGGCCGTGCCCCAGAGCGTGCCGGCCAACACCCTGCCTGAACTGATCGACCACGTGAAATCCCAGCCGGGCAACCACACTTACGGCACTTACGGTGCAGGCACGTCATCGCACCTGCAAGGCGCGTTGCTGAACCTGCAGGCCGGTACCGATCTGACCCACGTTCCCTACCAGGGCGCGGCGCCACTCGTTACGGCCATGATGGGCGACCAGCTCACAGCCACATTCTTTGACGCGGGCTCTTCGCGCCAGCATCTGCCCAAGTTCAAGCTGCTGGCTGTCACCGGCCCTGAGCGCCTGGCCTGGCTGCCCGAAGTGCCCACACTGAAAGAACTGGGCATGCATTCCTTTGAACCGCGCGGCTGGTTCGCTTTGTTCATGCCGAAAGGCACACCCGAAGCCATCGCCGACAAGTTCACCGCCGAAGCCCAGAAAATCCTGAAAATGCCTGACGTGCGCGAACGAATCGAAGCCCTGGGCCTGATTCCCGGCGGCATGCCCCGCGCAGAGTTCGGTCCGTTCCTGGAAGCTGAAGCCAAGGTCTATGCCGACATCATCCGCGAAACCAACATCACCCTGAACTAAGCGGATCAGCCTTACCGGCCCCGGTTTTCCGAGGCCATTGCAAAAGCCGGAGCCAACCCTCCGGCTTTTTTATTTCACCCCTCGGTGGTGCGCCCCCGGCCTTCGCGGCCCCTTGTAAAAATTTGAGATAATAGGCAGTTGTCATTCAAGGTTCTCGTCATTTAAAAGGGGTGCCCCCATGAAGTCTTCCATCATCCGCAATCTTGCTGCGGTTGCCGCCGCTGTTGCGTTCTGCGCGCCTGTTGCTGCGCAACAAAACAGCCCTACCCGCATTGTTGTGCCATTTGCCGCTGGCGGCCCGATTGATATCACCGCACGCGTGCTGGCAGAAGCCTTGCAGGACGACCTGGGCAC
>JAAZDZ010000352.1 GCA_012512545.1 Alcaligenaceae bacterium
GACAGCGCCAAGGCCGAATCCCTGGAAGCCATCGGCGAGGCCATTGCCGAAAACGGCAAGGTCATTGTGACGGGCTGCATGGGCGTTGAAGAAGGTCTGATCCGCGAAGTCCACCCTGCCGTGCTGGCTGTCACCGGCCCCCAACAATATGAACAGGTGGTGCGCGCCGTACACGAAGCCGCGCCCCCCAGCCGCGAGCACGACCCTTACGTGGATCTGGTGCCGCCGCAAGGCATCAAGCTCACCCCGCGCCACTATGCCTACCTGAAGATATCCGAAGGCTGCAACCACCGCTGCAGCTTCTGTATTATTCCGTCGATGCGCGGCGATCTGGTCAGCCGCCCCATTGGCGATGTCATGGGCGAAGCCGAACGCCTCGTGAATGCCGGCGTCAAGGAACTGCTGGTCATTTCGCAGGACACCAGCGCCTACGGCGTGGACGTCAAGTTCCGCAGCGGTTTCTGGAATGGCCGCCCCATCAAGACCCGCTTCACGCAGCTGGCCGAAGCGCTGACCGATCTCGGCGCCTGGGTACGCCTGCACTATGTATACCCTTACCCACATGTGGATGAAGTCATCCCCCTGATGGCGGAAGGCAGGCTGCTGCCCTATCTGGACATCCCCTTCCAGCATGCCAGCCCCCGCATTCTGCGCGCCATGAAGCGCCCCGCCTTTGAAGACCGCACGCTGACCCGCATCCATCAGTGGCGCGAAGCCTGTCCCGACCTCACCCTGCGCTCCACCTTCATCGTCGGCTTCCCCGGCGAAACCGAGGAAGACTTCCAATACCTGCTGGACTGGATGTCGGAAGCCCAGCTGGACCGGGTCGGCTGCTTCCAGTATTCGCCGGTGGAAGGCGCCCGCGCCAACGAACTGCCCGATCACGTGCCCGATGAAGTGAAACAGGAACGCTGGGAACGCTTCATGGAACACCAGCAGGCCATTTCGACAGCCCGCCTGGCGCAGAAAGTGGGGCGCGAAATTGATGTCCTGATCGACGAAATCGACGAAGACGGCCCGATTGGCCGCTCCAGCGCCGACGCCCCGGAAATTGATGGGAATGTGTTCATCAGCACTGAACGGAATCTGCAGCCGGGCGACAAGATACGCGCCCGGGTGACAGATTCCGACGAATACGACCTGTACGCAGAAGACCTGAACGCTTAAGCAAGCTCTGCGCAAGCCGCGCGGCAAGCAGGCGCGCTCTAGAACACCCAGCGCAGATCCGCCCAGGCGGCATGGTCGCGGTAAGCGCTGCCATACAGGCCAGAATAACGCATTGCCAGACGGGCGTTGCGCCGGGGCGCCCACCCGCCTTCCAGGCTGAATGCCACAGCGCGCCGGGCCAGCGGCTGACCTGGCGAGCTGAACGAAACCGGCCGCCGCCCAGGCGCCCCCGCACCGGGAAAATGCTGCCTGCTGTCAACCTGGCCGCTGCCCCATACATGACGCCAGCCCCAATCCGCCTCCAGCCAGGCGGGCAGACCCGGCCCCGGCCAGTCGCGCCGCAAGCGCACACCCAGCGTTGTGGCGTGCATGGAGGTAGTGGAAGCAGCGACCGCATGTGCGGCCAAACCGCCGCTTTCCACATGGCCCGGCACATCCAGCCTTACCCACTCATGCCGCAGGTAAGGCCCCGTGCGCCAGTCGCCTGCAGGCTGGGCATTTCGCAGGCCGCCTTGATTCGCGTGAGCAAGACGGTTGCGCAGCCATTTGCGCCATTCCTTCATGCTGCGCAAATGGGGCGCCAGTTCCATGACGGCCTGCCAGCTGCGGCCCGGATAGGCTGACCTCAGCACTTCCTGCACAGGCCCGGCGGCGACCCGCCGCCGACTGTCAATGCGGTGCCATGTGCGCAGCAGGGCCGCTGTCAGACGCATGCCGCCCCAGTCACCATACGCTGTCAGTCCGGTGGACAGGCTATCCACCTGCGCCGAGGCCCGCCGCCCGCTCTGCGCCAGATCAGAACGCTGACCAGCCAGCGTCAGCCCCAGGCGCCACTGGCGAGCCGCCGGGGCGTCCAGGCCCAGAATCAGACCATGACTACCATAACGGTCCGCCTTCGCATTGTGGTGTGCCTGGCGCCGCCCAAAGGCGGAATACGTCTGGGCCCAGGCCCGCACGCCAGCACCATCATGCCGCTGCGCCAAAGCGCCCGACGCAGCGCGGCCACTCGCCAGCACCGCCTGCCTGAGATAACGGCCTTCTTCCATCAGAAAACTGCGCACCGAAGCATGCCAGCCGCCTGACGACTGTCGCAGCAGTGAGCGCACCTGGTCCACACTCATGCCTCGTATGGCTTTTTCCAAAGGAGTGGAGGGCACGGAATCGCCGGGCGGGTCCATGGCGTCTCCCACCTCTTTGTCCTCTGGTGTGTCGGCCACATCGCCCGGCCCTGCCGCGTTGCGGCTCAACAGCAGATAGACATTGTGGTCGTCGTATTCCAGCGAAGGCTGCAGAAAAGCCAGGTTGGTATCCACCCCGGCAAACGTCGTTCCATTCAGACCGCCATCCGCCGCCAGAATGTGATAACGGTTTTCCTGCGCCCATGAGCCCGTGCCTGCTGCGGCCCAGACCTGACCATCCAGCGCCGCAGCCCCGCCAATACGCAGCAGATCTGAGCTGCCATCGGGGCTGGCATTCACGTGGTACGTGCTGCCCGCATCAAAAACGGCGCCGCCCCACACGGATAAGACGCCTGGCTGGCCGCGCCCGCCCGGGGCCAGCATCCCGCCACTGCGAACGCGCACATACGCCAGCTCTCCATGGCCTTCCAGCCTGGCGCCCGCCCCGATTTCCACATGCGCAGCGGCAGTGCCGTCCACGGCCAGAGCGCCTGTCTCCACATGCAAAGGGAAATGCCCTTGAACCACACCAGCCAGGCGCAGCGTGCCGCTGCCTGTTTTGCGCACCGGCAGCAGGGAATTAATGCTGTGCGCCAGTGTGGCGGTGCCTGCATCCACCCGCCAGAGCGCCACGCCCTCCAGCCCCGGCAGCGGCGTATCACCTGGCCGGGTGTCTACCACCTGAAGCGCGTTCCACACTCGGGTTCCAGGCGCAAGATGCAACACCGTGCCGCCATGCTGCTCCAGGCTGTACAAGCGGTGCCCCGCAGAGGATTCACCACTCAACTGCAAGCCCCCTTCGCGCAACACCGTATTGCTGGCGTAGGTGTTATCGCCCGCCAGCGCCAACACACCGTGGCCCCGCTTTTCCAGCGGCGTGCCCAGGGGGGCCCCCGCCGAAGTCACCTGGCCATTGACTTCAAAGTGGACACCAGGGTCCACCAGTACCGGCGCCAGTCGCTCCAGCCGGAAATCACGATCCGTAGAAAAACTGCGTTGTACGCTCAGGGCCTGGCCTGAGAAAACAAAAGGAGCTGAATCGGAGAACGCCCGGGCATCCCCGGCAGAGGCGATCACCGTATCGGGTGGGGGTGCCGCTTGAGCCGCCCCCGTCACCAACAGCGCACCCCTGATACAACCATCCAACCACAAGCTCCATGCGGCAAGCTTCTTCATACTGCCTCCGTAAGAGTGAGTCTTCAGGATTTTCCACAGTGGGCAGGCCCGCCCACCGGGCAGCAGTATGCAGGAAATGTCAGTAGTTGTACGTAGATGAGCGCCCAAACAGCCCTGCCAATCGTGACAAGGATAAAAAGCTCACATGTTGCCCGCAGCATCGGCAGGGAGCGGCAAGAGTCGGCTCTGACTCTGCATCATCATGAAAGGGAAGGGAAATGCGAACGCGCGAACGGCGTTGGAGGAAGTGTGGTGCCCATGGCGCGGATCGAACGCGCGACCTCTCCCTTACCAAGGGAGTGCTCTACCACTGAGCCACATGGGCAAGGCGCAAGATTATGGCCCGCTGCCGGAAAACCGTCAAGCCGGTGCCTGCGCCCGCCCTGTGGCGGACCGGTGTTATTTATCCGATTTGAGGCCGCAGCTGTTCACACCCAGCACCGAATAGGCCGGGCACCTCTGGAACAAACCCGTGAGCAGGGGCACCACGCCTATCCAGCCCCACCAGCCCACCGTGCCGGTAGCCGCCAAGGCAATCAGCACTACACCCACCAGAATGCGCAGCAGCCTGTCAATGGTCCCGATATTGCGTTTCATGTTGACTCCTTAAGTCGGATTTTCAGGGGCAATAAATAGACTTCAACATGGCGATGATTTTCTCGACGTCAGGGTCCGCAATGCGGTAGTACAGTGTCTGGGATTCGCGACGGTATGTCACCAGCCCTTCTTCCCGCATGCGGCCCAGGTGCTGAGAAAGCGCCGATTGGCTTAATGGAATATGTTCGAGGATGGAACCCACGGACATTTCCCCTACCTGTATCAACAGGCACAAAACCAATAAACGGTGCTCATTGCCCAGCGCCTTCAACATGGAAGCCGCCTGCCCGGCGCCTTCCTGAAGGAAAATACGGTCTTTCTCGCTGAAAGCCAGTTTCACCATGAGCTTATCCCTATTATTTTAGTACAACCTAATATAAAGAGGCAACAAAAGGAGTCGTGATGACCCCATCACCAACGATACAGGCTTATTTCGACCAATCTACACATACCGTGACTTACCTTGTGGTTGATTCTTCAACTAATTCTGCTGCAATTATTGATCCTGTGCTTGATTACAACCCCAGCACAGGTGTGATCTCCGACAAATCGGCCCGCCGCATTCTAGCCGCTGTGCGGAGTGAAGGCTTGACGCTGCAGTGGGTGCTGGAAACGCATGCCCATGCCGACCACCTGAGCGCCGCACCCTTTTTTCAGCAGGAAACCGGTGCCCAGCTTGTGATAGGCAGATACATTATTGATGTTCAACGCATTTTCAGCAGCACTTTCAACCTGAATGATGTCTCCTGCACAGGAAAAGAGTTCGACAAGCTGGTGGACGACGGCGAAACCTTTCTGCTGGGCAACCTGGAAGTTGCCGTCATGCACACCCCCGGCCATACCCCGGCATGTGTCAGCTACCGCATCGGCGACGCCGTATTTGTGGGCGACACCCTGTTCACGCCCGATTACGGCACTGCCCGCGCCGATTTCCCAGGCGGCGATGCGCGTCAGCTATACCGTTCCATCCAGCGTCTGCTGAGCCTGCCCGCCGACACCCGCTTGTTTCTGTGTCACGACTACAAAGCGCCAGGGCGCGATCACTTCGCCTGGGAAACCACGGTGGCCGAACAGCGCGCCCGCAACATCCATGTGCACGATGGCGTCTCTGAAGACGAATTCGTCGCTATGCGCGAAGCCCGCGACGCGTCGCTGGCAGCCCCGCAACTGCTGCTGCCTTCCATCCAGGTGAATATCCGCGCCGGCCGGCTGCCTGCTCCCGAAAACAATGGCGTTTCGTATCTGAAAATCCCGCTTCGCCCAGATACCTCATTATATTAATATTTACTAATTTAGAGTAAACAAATACAATGCCTGTATGGGCAGCAAAAACAGATTTTCCCTGGTACAGCAATTGTCAGCATTGTTTCCCCCCTCCAATGTTGTCCTGCTGTACGCTGCCCACCCTCCCTATTCGTCCCAGGCCCGGGCTCCCGGGCCCGCAGTTTGCCGCCACACGCGCCGCCTGAATGCCATGCGTCATGGATCAACAATTTCTTAATTAGTTATTTCTAATACAATCAACGTGTGACACCCATATAACGATCCTCAATCGACTCTGAAAAAGGACACAAGGTGGATACACTCTCTTCCCACAAAACCGTTGGTGCAGATGCCGCCCGCCGCCGCTTCCTCAGCCTGGCGGCAGCAGGCGCGGTCGGCGCCGCTTTGCCCGTTCACGCAAAAAACCCGGGCAAGCTCAAAACATCCGCCCGCATTGTCATTGCCGGGGCTGGCGCGGCCGGGCTGACAGCAGCGTCGCGGCTGTCAGCTTCCCTGGATGGCGCCCGCATCACCCTGATCGACGCGCGCATGCCACATTACTACCAGCCGGGCTTCACGCTGGTGGGCGCAGGCATCAAGCCCTCCAATTATGTGGTCTCCAGCACCTCCGATTACGTGCCTTCCAGCGTGGACTGGGTGCAGGAAACCGTCGCTGAGATCGACCCTGAAGCCAACAAAGTCGTCACGGATCGGGGCAAATCTATTCCCTACGATTACCTCATCGTGGCCACCGGCCTGTCATTGCACTACGAAGAAATCGCTGGCATGGAGCCCGGCCTGATCGGCAAGAACGGCATCGCCAGCATCTATAACGGGCCGGATGCCGCCCGTTCAAGCTGGCAGACGCTGTCCGAATTCATTGATCGTGGCGGCCGTGGCGTCTTCACACGCCCCGGCACCGAAATGAAATGCGCGGGCGCGCCGCTCAAGTACACGTTTCTGGCGGAAGATCACGCCATGCGGCGCGGCCAGCGTGGCAAGGATGGCCGGGGCGGCAATATCGAAATCGAATATTTCTCCAACAACAAAGGCTTGTTCAGCGTCCCCATCGTTGCCGAAAAAGTGCGCATGCTGTTCCGCGAGCGCAATATTCCGGTGACCTACGAACGTGTGCTGATTGCCATCGACCCGGGCCGCCGCATCGCCACCTTCAACACGCCCCAAGGCAGCGAGGAACAACCTTACGATTTCATCCATGTGATTCCGCCCATGCGGGCGCCCGCCGCCGTGCGCAACAGCCCCCTGCCCTGGCAGACCGGCAACTGGGCAGCTGAAGGCTGGATGGAAGTTGACCGATCCACCCTGCGTCATGTCCGCTATCCCAATGTATTTGGCGTGGGCGATATCGCAGGCGTGCCCAAGGGCAAGACAGCCGCCAGCGTCAAATGGCAGGTGCCCGTCGCGGTCAATCACCTGGTGGCGGATATCGGCGGCACACGCAGCGATGATCGCTATGAAGGCTATACATCGTGCCCGCTGATCACCGCCCTGGGCCGGGCCATGCTGATTGAGTTCGACTATGAAAACAATCTGGTGGAGTCCTTCCCCGGCTTCATCGCGCCGCTCGAAGAACTCTGGGTCAGCTGGGTCATGAAAACCATGGCGCTCAAGCCCACTTACATCAGCATGTTGCGTGGCCGCGCCTGATGGCGAGAAAAAGGAATCCACATGAAAGAACTTGACCCCCTCATCCTGTTTGCCGTCTTTCAGGAAATGCTCGGCCCGCTGCTCTGGCTGCTGCTGGCCATCATTATTCTGGGCACGCTGGCTTTTTTCGGCCTGTTGATGCGCGAGCGAAAAATCCTGGCCCGCCGCCTGGTGTGGTCGCAGGCTGTCGGCTGTTCGGCGGCATCATGTCGCTGGTCATCATGGCCAAAGTGTCCGCCTCGGGCTACACCGATGCGGCGGGCCCCGCCGACTGGATACTCATAGCGGCTGTTTTTGTAACCGGCGCCATTGGCACAGCCGTCATTGTCTACACCCTGATGGGCTGGCTCGGCACGGCCATGCGCCAGTCCGCCGCCTGATTCCCTCATCGCTGTGAAGCACCCTGGCCATGCGGGCCGGGGCTGCTCCGCCCCCCTGCGAAACCTATTGGTCACCTGACTCCATTATCATGGGGCAGACAGGCTCAACTTGCCATGCTGTTATTGCAGTGCAACAATTGTGATGTTCAATCAAGTGTCATTGCGATACAGCTGGTTTCAATAGTGTTTCTACGCGGGCCGTGCAGCCTGGGTCCGCGTCGCAGGAGGAAGTCATGCAAAAGCCCGACGATACCAAGCGCCCCACTACTGAACTCGACATGCAGGCCCAGGCCATGCTGGCCCGCCTTTCGGGTTCCCTGTCGCCTCAATCAGTCGCCCTGGCGTGGATGGACTGGGCTTCTCATCTGGCCGCGTCGCCCGGCAAGCTCACCGAACTCACCCAGCTTGCCATGGAGCAGGCCAATACGCTGGGCAACTACACGCGTGAAAGCCTGATCGCTGCCAACCAGCAACTGCTGACCTCCGACACGCCTTCCCCTGTTCCTCCCATACAGGATCGCCGCTTCAAAGACCCGCTCTGGCAGACGTTTCCCTACAACGTGATGCAGCAGGCTTTTCTGATGAACCAGCGCTGGTGGGATACCGCCACCCGCGATGTGCGCGGCGTCGATCCGCATCATGCGGATGTCGTGAATTTCATTTCCCGGCAGCTTACTGACACTCTGTCGCCCGCCAACCAGCTGCTCACCAACCCCATCACCACCAAGCTCACCATCGAAGAACGCGGCGCCAATCTGGTGCGGGGGCTGCAGAATTTCATTGAAGACATCCGTGGTCAACGCAATGGCGCGCCGGCCCCCGGCACCGAAAACTTCCAGGTAGGCCGGGATGTCGCCGTCACGCCTGGCAAGGTCGTGCTGCGCACGCCGGTCATGGAACTCATCCAGTACAGCCCGCAAACTGACAAGGTCCACCCGGAACCCATTCTGATGGTGCCCGCCTGGATCATGAAGTACTACATTCTTGATCTGTCACCCCACAATTCCCTGGTGCGCTATCTGGTCGAGAACGGCCATACCGTCTTCTGCATTTCGTGGAAGAACCCCGGCGCGGAAGAACGCGACCTGGGCATGGACGACTACCTCGAACAAGGGTTCACCGCTGCGCTGGACGCCGTTCAGGCCATTGTGCCGTCCCGCCCGGTACACGCCACGGGCTATTGCCTGGGCGGCACGCTGCTGGCCATTGCCGCTGCAGCGCTGGTGCGCGAAGGCCAGGCCGACCGTCTGGCGTCCCTGACCCTGCTGGCCGCCCAGACCGATTTCACCGAGCCCGGCGAAATCAGCCTGTTCATTGATGAAAGCCAGGTCAGCATGCTGGAAGCCGAAATGGCCCAGACCGGCTACCTGCGCGCCGACCAGATGGCAGGCGCTTTCCAGATGCTGCGCTCCTACGATCTGCTGTGGTCGAAAATGGTGCAGGATTACCTGATTGGCGAACGCCGCGACATGATAGACCTCATGGCCTGGAACGCCGATGCCACCCGCATGCCTGCGCGCATGCACGCCCAATATCTGCGGCACTTGTTTCTCAATAACGAACTGGCCTCCAGCCGCTATGTTGTGCACGGCGGCCCCGTCACCCTGCTCAACCTCACAACGCCCACTTTCTGCGTAGGCACCACAACCGACCACGTTGCACCCTGGCGTTCTGTTTACAAGATACACAGCCTGAGCCCCGCCGAAATC
The DNA here is from genome assembly GCA_012512545.1 of Alcaligenaceae bacterium. Classification (GTDB taxonomy): domain Bacteria; phylum Pseudomonadota; class Gammaproteobacteria; order Burkholderiales; family Burkholderiaceae_B; genus Yanghanlia. Next base: position 9,139 of record JAAZDZ010000352.1, read on the forward strand.
ACCTTTGTGCTGACCAGCGGCGGCCACAACGCGGGCATCGTCAACCCGGTGGAAAATTCCCGGCGCCGTTACCAGGTGGCCACACGACCCGCCAATGGCAGCGTGCCCCTGGCCGACCAATGGCAGGCCAGCGCCGCGCTGCATGATGGTTCCTGGTGGCCGGAATGGCTGTCCTGGCTGAAGGCGCGCTCCGGCACACCAATCAAGCCGCCCACCCTGGGCGCCGCCCGCAAAGGCTACAAGCAACTGGAAGCGGCTCCCGGGCTCTACGTGCACGAACGCTGAACGCCATCCATTCCATCTATTTCACACCCCTCAACCTTTCAAACGTTACAAGGCAAGAATTTCATGACTCAACGTTGCGCATTGATTACCGGCGGCACGACCGGCCTGGGCGAAGCAACCGCCCGCAGACTGCACGACGCAGGCCACACGGTGCTCGTCACCCACATGGTCGGCACAGGCGGCGCCAGCGAATGGCAGCAGGCCCAGGCGGCCCAGGGCTACACCTTCAAGGTCTACGAAGTTGACGTATCCGATTACGACTCCTGCCAGGAAATGGCCCGCCAGATCGAAGCCGACGGCCACCAGGTGGATATTCTGGTGAACAACGCAGGCATCACCCGCGACGGCACCTTCCGCAAAATGGGCAAGGACAAATGGGATGCCGTACTGCGCACCAACCTTGATTCCATGTACAACGTGAGCAAGCCATTCGTTGATGGCATGACCACCCGCAACTGGGGCCGTGTCGTCAATATTTCATCGGTCAACGGCACCAAGGGCCAGTTCGGCCAGACCAACTACTCCGCTGCCAAGGCAGGCATCCAGGGCTTCACCAAGGCCCTGGCTCTGGAAGTCGCCCGTAAAGGCGTGACCGTCAACTCCGTATCGCCGGGTTATGCCGCCACCTCCATGGTGGCCGCAGTGGACGCCGAAATCCTGGAAAAGCAGATCGTTTCGCAAATCCCCATCGGCCGCCTGGGCAAGCCCGAGGAAATCGCCGCCACCATCGGCTTCCTGTGCAGCGAGGATGCGGGCTATATCACCGGCGCCAACATTGCCGTCAACGGCGGCATGCACATGTGCTGAGGTAACCGCC
>JAAZDZ010000353.1 GCA_012512545.1 Alcaligenaceae bacterium
CCCGGCGCAGCCGTTGTACGTTTTGAACGACCATGATGCGCAGGCGTTTTCGCCTGGCCTTTTGGTGCAGGAGGAAACGGCCACTTGAAGGGGACTGCCGATTTATATGTTTTCATGACATAGCCCTGTGTTTTTATCCAGTGGATATAACTGTATATAAAAACAGTTATAGGGGCAAGTGTCTTGGTGCGCTTCTGCAACAGCGGCATCGCATAATGAAAAACGCCCCAAAGGCGGGGAGTCCGACCTTTGGGGCGCAGTTCATCTGGCGCTTATAACGGCACCATTCACCCCGCTACTGGAACACCGTCGCAGCGTAATCGGCGGCGATATCGCCTGCCACCACCGCATCGCGATAGGCGCGAGCCCGCGGCAGCAGCTGTGCCGCATGGAACAGTGCTGTTGCCAGCTTGCGCTGATGGAAGCCGCTGGCCTCACCCGCTTGTTCCAGCCTGTGAACGGCCAGAGCGGAGCGCGCCAGCTGCCAGCCGCCATGCACCAGCCCGGTCAGCATCAGCAAAGGCACGCTGCCCATGAACACGCCCCGCACGTGCTGACGCGCATGTTCCAGCACATGGGCCACCGCTTCTTCGTAGGCGGTGACGGCATCTTCCAGGCGCTGCTGAATCAATGCCAGCGCTTTGGAGTCTTTGGTGTTTTCTGCCGCTGCCGCGCCCAGCTCGGCCAGGGTCTGGCGCATCTGGGCGGCAACCGCCAGAGCCACGCCACCGCCATCGCGCAGCACCTTGCGACCTAGAAAATCATTGGCCTGAATGGCGGTTGTGCCTTCATAGATAGATAGAATCCGGGCATCCCGGTAGTACTGGGCAGCTCCGGTTTCTTCGATATAGCCCATGCCGCCATGCACCTGCACGCCAAGGGAAGCCACTTCAACCGCAGCTTCGGTGGAAAATGCCTTCACCACCGGCACCAGATATTCGTAAACTGCCGCACAACGCGCCCGTTCGGTGCTGTCGGCATGGCCGGCCGCTTTATCTGTCAGCGCGGCAGCGCACAACGCCGTAGCCCGCGCCCCTTCAGTCAGCGCACGCATGGTCAGCAGCATGCGCTGGACATCGGGATGGCGGTTGATGGATACCGGACCCGGTGAACCTTCCACCGCCTGCCCTTGAATGCGCTCTGCCGCATAGGCTTCGGCCCGCTGCAGCGCCCTTTCACTGACTGCCACCCCTTGTACGCCAACTGCATAGCGGGCTGCGTTCATCATGATGAACATGTATTCCAGGCCGCGGTTTTCCTCGCCCACCAGATAGCCCACTGCCCCGTCACCGACATCGCCCTTGCCCGAGCCATACAGCAGCACGGCTGTGGGGCTGCCATGAATACCAAGCTTGTGTTCAAGCGAGGCGCACCAGACATCGTTGCGCGCGCCCAGTGAGCCATCTTCGTTCACCAGGAACTTGGGCACGATGAAAAGCGAAATCCCCTTCACACCCTTGGGCGCATCGGGCGTGCGCGCCAGCACCAGATGAATGATGTTTTCGGCCATGTCGTGATCGCCATAGGTGATGAAGATTTTTTCACCGTGCAGGCGATAGCTGCCATCGTCCTGGGGCAAGGCGCGCGCAGTCAGCATGGCCAGATCAGAACCCGCCTGCGGTTCGGTCAGGTTCATGGTGCCCGTCCAGCGGCCTTCCAGCATGGGCGGAAGATAACGTTGGCGTTGTTCCGGCGTACCCACCATGGTCAGCGCTTCAATGACGCCATCCGTCAGCATCGGGCACAAGGCAAAAGCCACGTTGGCGGCATTCAGGGCTTCGCTTGTCGCGGCGCTCAACAACCGGGGCAGGCCCTGGCCGCCCCATTCGGAATCGTGCTGCAGCCCCTGCCAGCCTCCTTGTCCGAATTCCTGAAACGCTTCCTTGAAGCCGGGTGTGGTGCGCACCTGGCCTGCCTCGTAGCTGGCAGGCTGCAAATCGCCCTGCTGATTCAGGGGGGCAATGACTTCCTCGACAAAACGCGCATTCTCGTGCAGCACGGCGTCGATCGTGTCGCCATCCAGCTCCGCATGCGCGGGCAAGGCCAGAACACCTTCGAGATCGGCCAATTCCTTGAATATAAAACGAACGTCTTCAACGGGTGCTTGATAAGTCATGATGCCTCACTTGTTCCCCCTGCTCCACTGTGCCAGAGAGGATGAATATTCTTTGGATGAAATGCAATCTGAAAATATGACAATCTGATACATAATACTACCCGCCCCTGATCTTTTCAGCGACCGGAAGCAATGTCAGGGCGGAACCGGCATGAAGAACCCGGACACGAAAAAAAACCTGCAGGGCGTACAGGCTCTGCAGGTTTTTTTTGGAAGGAACCCGGTACAGGCTTGCGCCGGATTCCCCCCGGAAATGACCGGACGATTTACAGCGCGTCGGTCAGTTCTGGAACGGCAGTGAACAGGTCTGCCACCAGGCCGTAGTCGGAGACCCCGAAGATGGGGGCTTCGGCATCTTTGTTGATGGCGACGATGACCTTGGAATCCTTCATGCCGGCCAAGTGTTGAATCGCCCCGGAGATCCCCACGGCCACGTAAAGTTGCGGCGCCACGATCTTGCCGGTCTGGCCCACCTGCCAGTCGTGCCG
>JAAZDZ010000035.1 GCA_012512545.1 Alcaligenaceae bacterium
GATGACGGATCTCTTCGCGGATTTCATCGAGATAGGGGCGCAGGTTCACGCCCGGTGTACGGCATTTATAGCGATACTCGACCCGTGCAGCCGGAAAATGGTGCAGCACCACCTGCATCATGGTGAATTTATACAGGTCGGTATCTAAAAGCGATGTAATGATCATGAAGCAAGCGTTAGACGTGAAGAAAGGCGGCAAAAGCGGCGCATGTGCATTTTTGCCACCATAGCACAGACCCTCGCCCAGCCGCGGCTTGGCGCATCTGTCAGGGTGGCCGCGACTGCGGGGGCCCGGGCGAAAAAACGGGGAACCGGACTGATTACATGGTTGTTCCGGGGCAACATTCCAGGATTAGGTAAAATCCCGTAATTGATCTTGGAGCCCCACAATGACTCATGTCGTTACTGAAAACTGTATTAAATGTAAATACACCGATTGCGTAGACGTCTGCCCGGTGGATTGTTTCCGGGAAGGCCCCAACTTCCTGGTGATCGACCCTGACGAATGCATCGACTGCGCCGTCTGTGTTCCCGAGTGTCCCGCCAATGCGATCTTCGCCGAAGAAGACGTGCCCAAGGATCAGGTTCCGTATATCGAGCTGAACGCTGAACTGTCGCCCCAATTCGAAATGATCAACCGGTCCAAAGGCCCGCTGCCCGACGCCGACGAATGGAATGGCAAGCCCGATAAACGTCAATATTTGGAAACCTGAAGCTCAGCCGCCCCGGAAACACAGGAAAACCCCTATTCCTGTCACACGCCGTTAAGTTCAGGCTGGCATTATGTCGCAATCAAAGTATTTGTTACTGAAAGCGCATAAGCCTGGCTCGCAACAACACATGACGGGAATAACAAAAAATGCTGTATGACCTTCACGAGCTCCAACGAGCCTTTCTGAACCCGCTTTCGAGGTTCACCGATTCCAGTTCGCTGGTTTTTTCACATCCTTACAGTCCATTGGCCTACACGCCGGTGTCGCGGCATATCGCCGCTACCTACGAACTGGTGCACCGGCTGGGCAAGGATTACGAAAAGCCGCAGTGGCATCTGAAGCGCACCCTCATCGACGGCCATGAGGCTGCCGTGACGGTGGAAAACGTTTATACAAAGCCTTTTTGCAACCTCATCCATTTTCAGCGCGAACTGCCGGCAGAACGGCCCGCCGACCCGCGCGTGCTGCTAGTCGCGCCCATGTCCGGCCACCACGCCACGCTGCTGCGCGACACGGTGCGCGCCCTGCTGCCCGATCACGATGTCTATGTCACCGACTGGATCGACGCCCGCATGGTGCCGCAGTCCGAAGGGCCGTTCCACCTGAACGATTACGTTCATTACGTCAGGGATTTCCTGCGCTGGCTGGGGCCGGACACCCATGTAATTTCCGTGTGTCAGCCCACTGTGCCGGTGATGGCCGCCATTTCACTGATGGCCGCCGACAACGAGCCCTGTCAGCCGCTGAGCATGGTGATGATGGGCGGCCCCCTCGATACCCGCGAGTCGCCCACCCAGGTCAACCGGCTGGCTACCACCAAGCCGTATTCCTGGTTCGAGGATACCGTCATCCACCGTGTTCCGCCCCGCTATCCGGGTGCGGGGCGGCGTGTCTACCCCGGTTTTCTGCAGCATGCGGGCTTTGTCGCCATGAACCCCGACCGCCACATGAAGTCGCATTACGACTTCTACCTCGATCTGTTGCGCGGTAGTGACGACGATGCCGAATCCCACCGCCGGTTCTACGACGAATACAATGCGGTGCTCGATTTGCCTGCCGAGTTCTATCTGGATACCATCGTCACCGTATTCCAGGAATACCAGCTGCCACGCAAAATATGGGAAATCGACGGCCAGATCGTTGACCCGGCCGCCATATCGAAACCCGCCCTGCTCACCATCGAAGGCGAGCTCGACGATATTTCCGGCCCGGGACAGACTCGCGCCGCGCTCGATATGTGCAGTAATATTCCCGCCGCGCGCAAGCAGCATTACACCGCCAAGGGTGCGGGCCATTACGGCATCTTTTCAGGGCGTCGCTGGCGCCAGACGATTTGCCCGAAAATCGCTGAGTTCATCCGCGCCGCAGAAGCCTCCAGAACGTAATGCTCAACGCCAGCGTCAGGCAGTACAAAACGGGGGCCTGCCCCCGTTTTTTTTCAAGCAGGTTCGGGATACATCAGGCAGACGGCGGGCACTGCGCTGATTTATTCCAAGGTTTTTTCTGATGACCGTTCTTCCATCCCTCGCCGATCGTATTGACGCTCTGTTGCCGCAGACCCAATGCACCAAATGCGGCTATGAAGGTTGTCGCCCTTATGCCCAGGCCATGGCCGATGGCGCGGCGCCCATCAATCGCTGCCCGCCCGGCGGCACGGACGGCATGGCAGCGCTGGCCGCCTTGCTGGGGCAGGAACGCCAGGCGCTCGACCCCACCTGCGGGCTTGCGCCCGATGTGCTGCACGTGGCGCTAATCGACGAAACACACTGCATCGGCTGCACCCTCTGCATCCAGGCTTGCCCTGTTGATGCCATTGTGGGCGCCAACAAGCTCATGCATACCGTGGTGCCCGATCTGTGCACCGGCTGCGAACTTTGCGTAGCCCCTTGCCCGGTCGATTGCATTGACATGGTGCCCGCTGGACGCGAATGGACCCGCGCCGATGCGGATGCCGCGCGTCAGCGCCATCAAAGCCGCCAGCACCGCCTGGAA
>JAAZDZ010000036.1 GCA_012512545.1 Alcaligenaceae bacterium
GCTTGACGGCGGCATCATCGCCTACGAAAGCAATGTGAGAACGGGCGGAGTAGGCGCGCGTTTCCTGGGTGTCGGCGCTTCCACTCAATACAGAATGGACCAGGTCACCATCAATCTGCGCAGCATTGATATTCGCACCGGCGCCATTCTGAATTCCGTATCCACCACCAAGACGATTTTCTCCTACGAGGTCACACCGAATGTCTACAAGTTTGTGAACTACACCGATCTCTTCGAGTTTGAGGCCGGCATCACAAGCAACGAGCCTGCGCAGCTGAGCGTCAAAGAAGCCATTGAAGCCGCCGTCATCCACCTGACAGTGCAAGGAATGAAAGATGGCAACTGGCGCTTGAAAAACCCGGAGGACTGGAATTCTCCCATCATCCAGCAGTATCTGGCCGCTGCGCAAAGCGACACCTATGACGTTGTCCAGCACTCTGTCAGTGGCCTGGGCGACCCGAGATTGACTCCTGATTCGGGAGAAGGGTCCAGATCTCCGTCTCTATGACGCCGAGTCTGCGCGCGCCAGGGCCGCAGCTCACGAGACGGGACCCGCAAACGCTGGTCTTGACCAGCCGCACCGCACAGACGCCGGGCCATCTGCGCAGTGCTGTTCAATTGGCCCATCTAGCTGAGTATCGATTATGAAGAGGAGCATTATCATGAAGGTGAAGCTATCCGCACTCGCACTGGGAATCACTTTTGCCTACGGCATGACGGCCGCCATGGCAGGTGAAGCCAGCATTACCCAAACTGGCGGTTTCAGCCATGCCACCATTGACCAGTACAACAATGACGGTTCTGCTGTGTCAGCCAGCATTGTCACTTCTGGATGGGCTAACGAACACTCAATCGACCAGACCATGAGCAATCGTGTCTGGGCTCGCGTCAATTCGCCGGGCAGCCTGAACACTGCCGTCATTGAACAGTCCCGCCTCGATTATGGCGGCGCCCATGTTTACCAGGCGGCAGGCGGCAGCACCGTGACAATCAATCAGGGCGCCGTCCCCAACCAGCCTGCCACCAACGGCAAAGGCAAGGGCCATGGGCACGGCCACGGCCAGGGCAACTACACACCCGACGGCAGCAGCCAATGGGCGTTCGTCCACCAGAATCATGGCTGGGGCCACGATGCCAGCATCATTCAGCGTGGCCACATGGTAGAAGCCAAGGTCAATCAGTCAGGCTACGGCCACGAAGCCCGGGTTGACCAGCGCGGTGCTGGCACGACCTTCAACAAGGCCAATGTGAATCAGAGCGGCATTGATCAATACGCATCTGTGACCCAGAACGGTTCCAACCTGGTCGCCAATGTGACCCAGAAAGGGATTGGCCACGTCGCAATGGTGAGCATGAGCGGCAACAGCCACACCGCCACGGTGGTTCAAAAGGGTTGGGGCAACACCGCGACCGTCAACCAGAGCAACTAAAAAGCAGAAGATGCGGGCAGAAAAACGCTTTCCCTGCCCGCATTTCAAAACTTAACAATTATCTCTTAATTTGTAACTTCTATTACGTTACAAAATAGAACAAGGAGAGATCATGTTGGCCGATTCCGATGTGCAAGTCTGGCTGGATACTGTCGAGCGTACCCGCCCGGGCATCGTAGTGCCTTATGTTCAGAGCGAGCGCGCACAATCACTGCGTTACCGGGTGCGTGTTGTGCAAGATGGCAACAACGGACGGGCGGTGATTGGCCAAAGCGGCGCAATCAGCCTGTTTCCAAACACTCCAGCTGCCTTATCGCAATTTTCGCTGAGCCGGGAACCCGGCGCACAATGCAAAATAGAAATTACTTTGAAGGGTACTGA
>JAAZDZ010000354.1 GCA_012512545.1 Alcaligenaceae bacterium
CCACCCAAGCCTGGCGGCAACCGGGTTCCGCCTTCAAGCCTTTCATTTATGCCGCGTCGCTGGAAAAAGGTCTGACACCCGCCACGCAGATCTCAGACGAGCCCTTTGTTCTTACGGCTGAGCAGACCGGCTCCAAGCCCTGGTCACCCAAGAACTACGGCAACGCCTACGAGCCCATGCTGACCATGCGTCAGGGCCTGTACAAGTCGCGCAACATGGTGTCCATCCGCATCATGCAGGCTGTCGGCCCCCAATACGTTCAGGAATACCTGACCCGCTTCGGCTTCGATCGCGAACGCCAGCCCGCCGTGCTGCCTGTCGCGCTGGGCGCGGGCAGCGTCACCCCCCTGCAATTGGCAGGCGCTTATGCCGTCTTTGCCAATGGCGGCTATCGGGTGCCGCCCTACATCATTGATCGCGTCACCGACAGCACCGGCAAGGTCATTATGCAATCCCAACCCGTGGTGGCGGGCGATGCTGCCGCGCGCGTCATTGATGCGCGCACGGCCTATGTCATGAACGACATGCTGCGCGGCGTGGCGACTTCCGGCACCGGCGCCCGCGTACACCGCGAATTCAAACGCGGCGATATCGGCGGCAAGACCGGCACCACCAACGATTCGCACGATGCCTGGTTCGGCGGCTACACGCCCGAAAAGGTCGGCGTGGTCTGGATGGGCTTCGATCAACCCCGCTCACTGGGTTCCGGCGAAACCGGCGGTGGCGCTGCCCTGCCGATCTGGATGAACTACATGCGCTTCGCCTTGAAGGACATCCCTGTCGCGGAAGTTCCACCCCCGCCGTCCGGCCTCAACCGCATCCAGGGCGATTTCTACTTTGCCGAATATCCCCCAGGCCAGGCAGTGGCGCGCGTCGGCCTGCCCTCGCCCAGCGACGCTTTGCTGGGGCCTGGCGGCAACTCGTTTGTAGACAGCGTTTCCGATGGGATTGGCGATCTTCTGAACCAGCTCAGGAACAACAATACGGCCCAGCCGGAATACATTCCCTTCTGACCGCAATGCGGCTGGAAGGGCCTGTGCCCCGGGTTTACGGTGTTTCGGCCGGTTCGCTCTCGATGACGCGCTGGTCGATCTGCTTCATATTTTCAAGCATCTTGAGCAGGTAATGCACCATGTGGGTCAGGTCGCCCACCGAGAAATCCTGCAATGCGTCTTCGTAATACGCCCGTATCTTGGGACGGGCTTTATCCTGCCAGACGACACGCCCCGAGGGCGTCATTCTTATCAGACGCGAACGGCGGTCCCGTTCATCGTAGGCGCGGCGGATATGACCATCGCGTTCAAGGCGCCCGATCACTCCAGACAGATTCTGACGGCTGACCATCAGGTAACGAGCCAGGTCATTGACGCTCATGCCGACAGCGACTTCAGGCCGCGAGAGCGCGCCCAGCACGGCCCACTGCTGCGTGGTGAGGCCCTCGCTCTCGACAGCGCGAGACCCCGTCTTGTGCAGAAGGTTGGCGCATTGGTACAAGCGGAAAAACAATCGGTTGGCCAGTTCCATGCGGACTTCATCGCGCGGATCCTGATCCGATTCATCATGCCTGGGGCCTGCCAGGGTGCTACACATAAGGCTTTATCTCCCCGTCAAGGAAAATCCGGCGCTTTCAGCCATGCGGAATGGCAGCAGCGCAAACACCCTTCATTTTGACAGAATTGCCGACCGCCAATGGATGGCGGCGGCAAAATGCGGGCCACAAGGGCCCGCTTCTGGATTTACATTTTGCACAGCGGCGAAGCTGGCGGAGTGATTGATGCCGGGTAGGCGGTTTCAATCACAGGACGCAGCTTGTCGCCGTCCATCTGCACACGCGCCATGTAGTTGGGGATCAGCATCTGGTTGTCTTCGGCCCGGATCTGGACTGTCCCGTACAGGCTTTCGACTTCCGCGCCACGCAAGGCTTCCATGACGGGGCCAGGCTCTACGCTGCCTGCCTTGGTCACGCCCTGGAACAGCACCATGGCGCCGTTATATGCCTGCCCTTCAGTATCTGTCGGGTAGCGGCCATGCTTTGCCTTGAAGGCATCGACAAACGCCTGGGTCTGTTCCGTCTTGATGTCCGGCGTGAAACCCACGTTGCCAGGCACGTTCTGCAAGGCATTGTCGGTGGCATCCACCACAAAGTTCGACAGCAGGGCATGGCCGATCAGCGGCGTTGCAGGAATCAGGTTGAAGTCGGCGGCCTGCTTCACAAAGGTGATGGCGCCGGACACATCGGCAAACCAGATCGCATCGGCGTTGGCTGCGCGCAGCTGCTGAATATAAGGCGCGTAGTCTTTGGTGCCCAGTGGCGCGAACAGCTTGAGCGGCACTTGCTTGCCCTTGTCTGTCACGATTTTCTCGAACAGTTGGGCAGAGTCATGGCCCCATACATAATCGGCCGCCAGAATCGCGAAGTTGTTGCCTTCATCGATGTAGTTCTGCAACCAGCTTTCTATCATGGCCATATCCATGGCATCTGAATGGTTGGTGCGGATGAAGCGCGGGCTGCAGGCATCGGTGGTCAGGCGGTCAGCCTTGCTGATGGTGCCAATGAAAGCGGCGTCCCAGCGGGTCAGGTTCTGGCTGATCGCAAGCGAAATGCCCGAAGTGATGGGGCCGATAATGAATTTATTACCTTCCCGAACCAGTTTTTCCGCCACCCGGCGGCCTGCATCGGGCGTACTTTCGTCATCGCCTTCAACCACGATGATCTGTCGTCCATCCACGCCTCCTTTGGCGTTGGCTTCTTCCACGGCAAAGCGCACGCCGCTCAGGACGTCGGCGCCCATTGTGGAGAAAGCGCCTGATTTGGAAGAAATAAGCGCGATGCGCAAGGGGTCTTTTTCCTGCGCAGCGGCTGGCAGGGTGAAGCTGGTAAGCAATGCCGCACTGAGTAAAAGCGGCGTCAGGGCCTTGAACTTCATCGGTGTAACCTCCTGAAAGAGTAATGCGCCGGAATCGTTCCGGTTGCCGGGTTAAATAACAACATGGGACTGCAAATCTTCGAGGCTCTGCTGCGTATTGGAGACCTCGCCTTGATTGACGACTGTGCCTTTGGCCATGGCCAGATAACGGTACGCCACGCGCACGACAAGATTCATGTTCTGCTCAATGAGCAATAACGCCGTGCCCTGCTCCGCGACATGATTGAAAATGTCGGCCAGTTGATCGACGATGACGGGAGCCAGCCCTTCGGTCGGTTCATCCAGCAGCAGCAGGTCGGGGTTGGTCATCAGGGCGCGCCCTACGGCCAGCATCTGCTGCTGCCCGCCGGACAACGCCGTGCCCGGGGTATGCGCGCGCTCCTGCAGTATCGGAAACAGCTTATAGATTTCCGATACTGTCCAGGGGCCTTTGCGCCCTACGGCGCCGCCAAGCAGCAGGTTTTCCTCGACAGTGAGATTGGCCACAATGCGGCGCCCCTGGGGCACGACGGCAATCCCATGCTGGGCGGCGTGATAGGGGCGCGGGCGGGCCAGTTGATCCGCCCCCAGCCAGAGCTCGCCCCCTTTCATTTGCGCAATGCCCAGCACGGTATTGACGACTGTTGTCTTACCTACGCCATTGCGCCCGATCAGCGCGACCCGCTCGCCCGCATTCACCTGCAGGCTCAGATCATGAAGAATGTGCGCGGCTCCGTAATAGGCATGCACGTGGCGCAACGAAAGTAATGTGCTCATGCCGCGCTCCCAAGATAGGCGGTTCTGACCCGCGGGTCGGCCCTGACCTCGGCCGGCAGCCCCTTGGCAATGACGCGCCCCAGTTCAAAGACGACCACCGAATTGCAAATGCCGAATACGACATCCATATCGTGCTCAACCAGCAGCACCGACACGTCCCACATGGAGGTCAGCGCCTGCAGGTGGCGCGCAAGATCGTGTGATTCCTTGGCGGAAAGACCGGCCATGGGCTCGTCGAGCAGCAGCACCTTGGGGCGGCCAGTCAGCGCCAGGGCAAGATCCAGCCGCCGCTGCTCGCCATAGCCCAGTTCCCCGGCAAGCACATCGCTGAGATCGGCCAGGTTGAGTTCCTGGATGATGGCGTCGGCATCGGCGCTCCAGTCTTCCACCCCCGTCTTCCAGGAGGCCAGCTCAATCTGGCGGCGGACTGTCATGCCTTCAAAGATGCTGGTGCGCTGAAAGCTGCGCGACAGGCCACGCTGGCGACGTTCCACAACATCCAGCGAGGTAATGTCAGCGCCGTCGAGAATGATCTGGCCGCGTGCGATCGCGCTGCGCCCGGTGATGGCGTCGATCACCGTGGATTTGCCCGCGCCGTTGGGGCCGATAAGCCCGCAAATGCTGCCACGATGCAGTTCCAGGTCAACCCCGTTAAGGGCCCGGACGCCGCCATAGTAGAGCGCAACATCATGCGCCTGAAGAACGGGGGAACTCATGCTGTCTTCCTTTTCATCTGAGCCTGCGCGCCCTTGGCTTGCTGCCTTTTCTTGAAGCAGTTCATCACCGCGCCGGTAATGCCGTGGGGCGAAAACACAATGACGGCAATCAGAGCAGCGCCGAAGATGGCCATGGAATAGGTGGCGTAATCACCCAGGATGTCGCGCACCATGAAATACACAATCGCGCCTACGATGGGGCCAGCCAGACTCTGGAAGCCGCCAACGATCACCATCAGCAAGGTGATGGCAGACACGCTCCAGTGCAGGCTTTCGGGGGAGACAAAACCCGAACTGAAATTGGAAAGCAGCCCCGCGATGGCGGAAACCACCGCCGATATCGCATAGACCAGCGCTTTGGGCGCCGTGGTACGCATGCCGATGAAACGCGCCCTTTCCTCGTTGTCGCGAATCGCTTCCGTGACCGCGCCAAAGCGCGTCTTCAGCAGCAGGTGCAGCACCAGCGCCACCACCACCATGGAAACCCAGGCGATCATGAACATCACTTCGGGCTTGTGCAGCACGCTGTCAGGCACGCCAAAAAGCGTTCTGGGCCAGGGCACGCCCATGCCGTCCGAGCCGCCGGTCATGCCGCGCGTGCGGGTGGCCAGCAGGTAGAACATCTGGCCAATGGCCAGCGTCAGCATGCCAAAGGCGATTCCGGGCACGCGCACAATCACCAGCCCCACGGCGAAGGCAGCCAGACCAATGCCGATCAGGATGACCGGAATGGCCCATTCCGCCGACAGCCAGTCCATGCCCAGAACAATGCCCATGGCATAGCCG
>JAAZDZ010000355.1 GCA_012512545.1 Alcaligenaceae bacterium
CCATTGATTCGCGTTCAGCCATGGTTCCGAGTATCTCCTTGTCGTGAACAGTTCCGGCTGCGGGACTTCAAGCCGAAATTCCGGAACACTCTCTAATTGATTGATAAGTCCATTGTATTGCAGGCTGACAGAGTTTTGTTGCACTGCCACGAAAAGAAACTTCACCGGTATACTTTGACGACCACGAATAAGGAGGGACAAAGTGGATCTGCAATCCATGCTCAATGAGCAAGCGCAGGCCGGCACAGGCGGAAGCTTCCGGTTCGAAATGCCAGTGCGCTGGGGTGATCACGACTCACTCGACCATGTAAACAATACGGTGTATTTCCGTTTCATGGAAGAAACGCGGGTGCATTGCGCACGCGCCTGCGGCATAGGCGGGCCCGAGACCACCCGCAACATCGTTCTGGCAAACGTTTCCTGCACTTTTCTGCGTCCGATTCATTGGCCTGCAATCGTATTGATTGAAAAGCGGCTTCTTAAAGTGGGGCGCTCCAGCGTCGAGTTTGAGATAGAGATCAGCGTCAAGGGTGAAGAAGGTCTTTGCGCCCGCGCACACACCGTTGTCGTCGGAATCGACCGCGAAACGGGGCGCTCATCTCCCTGGTCTCAGACTGAACTCGAGGGCATGGCAAAAGTATTTGCTGCGCCCGAAGCATGATTCAAACCACGATTCCCCGGGTGTCATCCATCGGATAGCAGCACGCATCCGGGTATCAGTTTCGATTCTCTGTTTTACACAAGGAAGGGTGTGATGGACAAAGTGTATGTAAATGCCGAAGAAGCATTGAAAGGCGTCGTGGCCGATGGCCAGTCGATTGCCGTAGGAGGCTTTGGCCTCTGCGGGATTCCCGAAGCGCTGATTGCAGCGTTGCGGGATTCCGGGGTCAAAAACCTGACCTGCATCAGCAATAACGCGGGCGTTGACGGCTTTGGCCTGGGCCAGCTGCTGGAAACCCGCCAGGTCAGCAAGATGGTTGCCTCTTATGTAGGCGAAAACAAAGAGTTCGAGCGCCAGTATCTGGCAGGCGAACTGGAACTGGAGTTCACGCCGCAAGGCACGCTGGCCGAAAAATTGCGGGCAGGCGGGGCGGGCATTCCCGCTTTCTTCACCAAGACAGGGGTCGGCACCCTGGTGGCTGAAGGCAAGGAAACCCGCGAATTCGATGGCGAAACCTATGTCATGGAACGTGCGCTGGTGCCGGATGTCTCGCTGGTGAAAGCCTGGAAAGCCGACCGTTCCGGCAACCTGATGTTCCGCCGCACGGCGCGCAACTTCAACCCCAATGTGGCCATGGCGGGCAAGATCACCATTGTCGAAGTCGAGGAAGTCGTCGATACCGGCAGCTTCGATCCTGACAGCATCCATCTGCCCGGCATCTACGTGCACCGCATTGTGGTGAACGCCAACCCCGAAAAGCGCATCGAACAGCGCACCATCCGTAACGTATAAGGAGCTTGAACATGGCTTGGACACGCGATCAAATGGCCGCACGCGCCGCACGTGAACTGCAGGACGGCTTCTATGTGAATCTGGGCATTGGCATGCCTACGCTGGTGGCGAACTACGTGCCTGAAGGCATGGAGGTCTGGCTGCAGTCTGAAAACGGTTTGCTGGGCATCGGCCCTTTTCCCACCGAAGATGAAGTCGATGCCGACCTCATCAATGCGGGCAAGCAGACCGTGACAACGCTGCCGGGTTCTTCTTTCTTTTCTTCGGCTGATTCTTTCGCCATGATTCGTGGTGGCAAGATCAACCTCGCTATTCTGGGCGCCATGCAGGTGTCTGAAAAAGGCGACCTGGCCAACTGGATGATTCCCGGGAAAATGGTCAAAGGCATGGGCGGCGCCATGGATCTCGTGGCAGGCGTCGGCCGGGTGGTGGTGCTGATGGATCACGTGGCGCGCAAGAAAGACGGCACGGAAGACCTCAAGCTGCTGCCCGAATGCACACTGCCCCTGACAGGAGTGGGCGTAGTAGACCGCATCATTACCGATCTGTGCGTTCTGGATGTCACCGAAGACGGCCTCAAGCTGGTGGAACTGGCCGAGGGCGTTACGGTGGATGAAGTGGTTGCCAAGACAGCCGCCAAGCTGGATGTTTCTGCGGTGGCTGCCTGAACCATGACAATGAGCCCGAGCATGCGACTGGAATCCCTGCGTCAAGTCATGCGCGAACAAAAGGTGGCTGCCTGCGTGGTGCCCACTTCCGATCCGCATCTGTCGGAGTACCTTCCAGATCGCTGGCAAGGGCGTGAATGGCTGTCCGGCTTCACAGGTTCCGCTGGCACGCTGGTTGTCTGCCAGGGTGCCGCGGGTCTGTGGACAGACAGCCGCTACTGGGAACAGGCTGAAGCCGAACTGCGCGGCACAGGCATTGACCTCATGCGGGCCGGGCAAGCCGGCGTGCCTGCCCCCCAGGCGTGGGTGGCAGCGCGTCTGCCCAAGGGCGCTGCTGTGGCGGTCGATGGCCAGGTGCTGTCGGTGCAAGCCTGGCGCCAGTGGCAGGAAGCCTGCGCCGGTGCGGGGCTGCTGCTGGCCATCGAGGCCGATCTGCCCGGCAGGGTGTGGGCGGATCGCCCGCACGCTCCCGCAGGAACCGTAACTGAACATACGCCGCCGTGGGCCTGCCGCAGCCGCCAGCAGAATCTGCAGGCTTTGCGCGCCGACATGCAGCGCCAGCAGGCGCAATGGCATTTGATATCAGCCCTTGACGATCTCGCCTGGCTGTTCAATCTGCGAGGCAACGATATTCCCTACAACCCGGTGTTTCTGGCCCATGCTCTGGTGGGACAGGATACCGCTCGCTTGTTTGTCGATTCCGCCAAGCTGGATGCTGCTTTACGCGAAACGCTGCAGGCCGAAGGCATTGCGCTCGAACCCTACGAAAACATTGCGCAGGCGCTGGCGGCGCTGCCAGATGGCGAAAAACTCCTGTTCGACCCGGCACGAGTCACCGTGGGCCTGCTGAATGCGGCGGCCCAGGTCGGCAAGGTTGAAAGCATCAACCCGGCCCATTTGCTGAAATCGCGCAAGAATCCGGCTGAAATCGCCAATGTGCGCCGCACCATGGAAGAAGATGGCGCGGCCCTGTGCGAATTCTTCGCCTGGTTTGAAGAAGCGCAGGGCAGGGAGCGCATTACCGAACTCACCATTGACGAGCGCCTTACCGCAGCGCGGGCCAGGCGCCCCGGTTTCGTGTCGCCCAGCTTCGGCACCATTGCCGCCTGGCAGGCCAATGGCGCCATGCCGCATTACCATGCGACCGAAGCTGCCCATGCCGTGATTGAAGGCGATGGCCTGTTGCTGATCGATTCCGGTGGCCAGTACCTGGGCGGCACGACGGACATTACCCGGGTCGTGCCGGTGGGGCAGGTCACGGCAGAACAAAAACGTGACTACACCGCCGTGCTCAAAGGCATGATTACCCTTTCGCAGGCGGTATTCCCCGCCGGTTTGCCCGCCTATGCGCTGGACGCCTTCGCGCGTGGCCCGGTCTGGCGCCTGGGGGCGGATTACGGTCATGGCACAGGGCATGGCGTGGGCTATTTCATGAATGTCCACGAAGGGCCGCAATCCATTTCCTGGCGTGGCACGGCCAACCCGCATGCCGTGATGCAGGAAGGCATGATCACCTCCAACGAACCCGGACTGTACCGGCCCGGGCGCTGGGGCATCCGCATTGAAAACCTCATATTGGCCCGCGCTCACGAAAGCACGGAATTTGGCGATTTTCTGCGCTTCGAAACGCTCACGCTCTGCCCGATAGATATACGTTGTATAGACATTGCCATGCTCTCGCAGGAGGACGTGGCCTGGTTGAACCAGTATCACGCGCAAGTCCGCGAACGACTTTCGCCTCGGGTGGAGGGTGCGGCCCGCGCATGGCTTGAACATCACACCCGGCCCATCGGGGGTTCGTGAGTCAGGCCGGTTTCGGCTACAATTGCAATTTCCCGCTGCAGCCCGATCACCCCGGGCACCCCCCGACAAATGACTAAGTACGTATTCGTCACAGGAGGCGTCGTTTCCTCCTTGGGTAAAGGCATTGCTGCCGCTTCGCTGGCGGCCATCCTTGAGTCCCGCGGCTTGCGCGTCACCATGCTCAAGCTCGATCCCTACATCAACGTTGACCCGGGCACCATGAGCCCCTTCCAGCATGGCGAAGTATTCGTCACGGAAGACGGCGCCGAGACCGACCTCGATCTCGGCCACTACGAGCGCTTTATTTCCGCTCGCATGCGCAAGGTCAATAATTTCACCACCGGCCAGATCTACGAGTCCGTGTTGCGCAAAGAACGCCGCGGCGATTACCTCGGCAAGACAGTGCAGGTGATTCCGCACATCACGAATGAAATCCAGGATTTCATCGTGCGCGGTGCCAAGGCTGCCTGGGATGGCGCGGCCGATGTCGCCATTGTTGAAATCGGCGGCACGGTGGGCGATATCGAATCCCTGCCTTTCCTTGAGGCCGTGCGCCAGATGAGCTTGCGGCTGGGCCGCAACAATGCCGCCTTTGTGCACCTGACCCTGGTGCCGTATATCGGCTCGGCGGGCGAACTCAAAACCAAGCCCACCCAGCACTCGGTGCAGAAACTGCGCGAAATCGGCATCTACCCGAACGCGCTGCTGTGCCGCGCCGATCGTCGCATCCCCGACGACGAACGCGCCAAGATCTCGCTGTTTTCCAATGTGCCGCTGGATGCCGTGATTTCGGTATGGGATGCCGAAACCTCCATCTACGAGATTCCCGGCATGCTGCACGAACAGGGTCTGGATTCCATTATCTGCGATGCGCTGGGGCTGGCGCCGCCCCCTGCCGATCTCACCATGTGGGAACGCATGATAGAAGCGATCCGCAATCCGCAGCACAAAGTGCGCATCGGCATGGTTGGCAAGTATGTCGATCTCACCGAATCCTACAAATCGCTGTCAGAGGCCCTGAGCCATGCAGGCATCCACACGCGTTCCCATGTGGAAATCGAATACCTGGATTCCGAGCTGATCGAAACCGAAGGCACGGCCAGCCTGGAAGGGCTGGACGCAATTCTGGTGCCCGGCGGCTTTGGCAAGCGTGGCACTGAAGGAAAAATCCGCGCCATCCGTTATGCGCGCGAAACCGGCACGCCCTACCTTGGAATCTGTCTGGGCATGCAACTGGCAGTGGTCGAGTTCGCCCGCAACGTGGCGGGCCTGGGC
>JAAZDZ010000356.1 GCA_012512545.1 Alcaligenaceae bacterium
CACGCCGCAAACCCAGGACCTTCAGCGGCCCCATGCGCACACGCGGGCCACTGTCGATTTCCACGGCCAGGTCGGCCTGCGCTGCCCCGGCATCAATCGTGGCCTGCGAATGCGTGATACGGGCAAAGTAGAAATCGCGAGTGTTGATTTCATCAAGCAGGGTGGTCTTGGCGCTGCTCCATTCACTGTTGATGAAGAGGTCTCCGGCCTGCAGTGGCCAGGCGGCCCGCGCCTGATTGACTCTGTCTTCGAAATCCGGAGTGGCGATCTGGCCGGTAAAGCGCAGATCCACATCGCGCACATCGGTGCGCGCGCCCGGTTCAATGATGATGTCCCAGGTTTCGCCCATGTAATCCTGGCCGACTTCCAGTGTGACGACCGGCGAAAAATAGCCCTGGGTTTCCAGGGCAGAAACCGTGGCGTCATGCGCCCGCCGCCGCAGCCGCTCGACCTCTCCGCCGTCCTGATCTTCCGCCAGCCGGGTAATGGCGTCCACTGCCCCATTGATGGCTGCCAGCGCTGCCGGCGGCACGCCGCCCGGGTCGATCACGACTTCCGGGCGGGTAGCCGCACACGTCGCGGTGGACATGCCCAGCAATGCAATGAGCCAGACGACGCGCTGCAACATGGGTCAGCCCTTGCGCGCCACCACCATAGGCGTGAAAGCAGAGCGATCCAGCGGCAGAGTGGCCACATGAGCGGCCAGCGCCCGCGCAATGGCATGGTAAGCCTTGGCCGGTTCGCCGTCGGGTTCGGCGACTACCGTCGGACGCCCGGAATCAGTCTGACTGCGAATGCTCATCTGCAACGGCAGAGCGCCCAGCCAGGGCACATGATATTGAGTAGCCATATCGCGGCCGCCGTGTTCGCCGAAGATGGGTTCGGCATGACCGCAATTCGAGCAGACGTGCACGGACATGTTCTCGACAATGCCCAACACCGGCACATTCACCTTCTGGAACATGCGCAAACCGCGCTTGGCATCGGCCAGGGCGAGATCTTGTGGGGTGGTGACGATGATGGCGCCTACCAGCGGCACTTTCTGCGACATGGTCAGAGCGATATCGCCGGTGCCTGGGGGCATGTCGATGATGAGATAGTCCAGTTCATCCCATTTGGTCTGTTCGAGCAATTGCGTCAATGCCTGCACAACCATGGGGCCGCGCCAGATGGCCGGGGCGTCTTCATCAATGAGAAAACCGATGGAGTTGGCCTGAATGCCGTGGCCTGTCACCGGCGCCATCATCTTGTTGTCGATATTGGCCGGACGTTCGGACACACCCAGCATAATGGGCACGCTGGGCCCGTAGATGTCGGCATCCAGCAGGCCCACGCGCGCGCCCTGGCGCGACAGGGCCAGCGCCACGTTGACCGAGGTGGTGCTTTTGCCCACCCCGCCTTTACCGGACGCCACAGCAATGATATTGCGCACATTGGGCAAGGGCCGCAGGCCGGTCTGCACCGCGTGCGAGGCGATTTTCGTGGCCAGGCGGATCTCGCCGGGTTCCAGACCTTCGTCCCGCAACGCCGTTTCAATTCGTTTCAATAATTCAGGGTCGCCATTGTGTACGGGGTAGCCCAGGGGTACAGTTAAAGATATGCGCTGCCCATCTATGCGAATGGCGCAGTCTTCGGGCTTCACAGCCAGCGCCTTGCGGGTATTGGGGTCCAACACCTTTTCCAGGGCGACAGCAACTCGGTCGGGGTTCACAGTCATAAGAACTCTTCCTGTTCAGAACGGGCTCAAGAATACCGGATCGGGGAACTTTTATCCCAAGAGGGTTTCTCAAACGATACGATGAATACATTTAATCAAATTATCCGCGGCATCCTGTTTTTCGTTCTGGCCATCTTCGGCATGATAGCGGCCGCCATCTTCATGGTGTCCACCGCCATCGCGGTCGGTCTGCTGTATGTGGTGGCGCGTATCAAAGGGCGCCCCTTTGGGGTACGCGCTTACTGGGAAGAGCGCCGCCGCCCCTATCAGGCGAAGCAGCCCTTCCGCAACAAGGATGTCACCGATATCGAGATGCGCGAAATCCCGTAAAGCGCACAGACTCCGGGCGCAGTGAACGTAAATCGTACACGTCATGCATCCGGTTGCCCGCTTTTGGCCGCCTTTCGACTTACGAACAAAAACCAAATAACACGGTTCGTCACACTATAAGGTGAGCGGGCCTCTGAACCCCGCTTGTCCCGGGCTCTGAGCGGGGTATCCCCCCTCCCCGCGCCAGCTTGGCTAAAATTGGTCCTTTGTTTCTCGTCTTTTGACCTTTTTCCAGCCAATATGTCCCGAACCCTATTCGTTACCACCGCCCTGCCCTACGCCAACGGCTCCTTCCATATCGGCCACATCATGGAATACATCCAGGCCGACATCTGGGTGCGGTCCATGCGAATGGCGGGCCATACGGTGCACTTCGTCGGAGCAGACGACGCCCACGGCGCGCCCATCATGCTGAAGGCGGAATCCGAAAAAATCACGCCCCAGGAACTGGTTGCCCGTTATGCGGCCGAACGCCCCCAGTATCTGAACGGCTTTCATATCGCATTCGACCACTGGCATTCGACCGACTCGCCTGAAAACACCGATCTCTCGCAAAGAATCTACCGCCGCCTGAAGGAAGCGGGGTTCATCTATACCAAGGATATCGAACAGTTCTACGACCCGGTCAAAGGCATGTTTCTGCCCGACCGTTACGTAAAGGGTGAATGCCCCAAATGCCATGCCAAAGACCAGTACGGCGACGCCTGCGAGGTCTGCAGCACGGCCTATGCGGCAACCGAACTGATCGAGCCCTATTCCACCCTTACCAAAGCCACACCGGTACTGCGCAGTTCCGAACACTTCTTCTTCCGCCTTTCCGACCCGCGCTGTGTCGAGTTCCTGCGCGACTGGACAGCAGGCACCAATGCCAATGGCGACAAGCGCCTGCAGCCCGAAGTGCTTGCCAAGACACGGGAATGGGTGGGCGGCGCCGACACCGAAGCCAATCTGGCCGATTGGGATATTTCCCGCGACGAACCCTATTTCGGCATTCCCATTCCTGATGCGCCAGGCAAGTACTTCTATGTGTGGCTGGATGCCCCGGTGGGCTATCTGGCTTCGCTCAAGGCGTATTGCGAAAAGACCGGCCTGGATTTCTACGCCCTGCTTGATCCTGAAAGCGACACCGAACAAGTGCATTTCATCGGCAAGGACATCGTCTATTTCCACGCTCTGTTCTGGCCTGCCATGCTGAAGTTCGCCGGGCTCAAGACACCCGATGCGCTGAACGTGCATGGCTTCATCACCGTCAGCGGCGAAAAAATGTCCAAGAGCCGCGGCAC
>JAAZDZ010000357.1 GCA_012512545.1 Alcaligenaceae bacterium
CCCTTTATGGCGTGCGCGGAACTCAGCATTTGCCAGGGCGTGCGGGCGCGGCTGTTCCGCATTTCCTTTTCGGGCGAGCTGGCGTATGAACTGGCCGTTCCCGCCCGCTATGGCGATTCCCTGATGCGGGTGCTGATGGAAGCGGGCAGGGAATTCGATGTCACGCCGTATGGCACCGAAGCCCTGGGTGTGTTGCGCATTGAAAAAGGCCATGCCGCCGGGCCGGAACTCAACGGCCAGACATCCGGCATTCATCTGGGCCTGGGGCGCATGGTGTCGCGCAAGAAGGACAGCATTGGCGCCGTCATGTCGCGGCGTCCGGCGCTGGAAGACGCAGCCGGGCACCGCATGACAGGTCTGCTGCCGGTTGACGGACAATCCGCCATTCCCGCAGGCGCCCACCTGTTCGAGGAAGACGCGGCGCATGACATGAAAAACGATCTGGGCTGGGTCTCGTCGGCGGCCTGGTCGCCCCATATCGGCGGGCCGATTGCCCTGGCCTTTCTCAAGGGCGGCGATCAGCGCCTGGGGGATACGCTGCGCGCGGTCAGCCCGCTTGATGGCGTGAATATCCAAGTCCGGGTGGTCTCGCCGGTCTTTATTGATCCCGAAGGAGAAAGGCTGCGTGTCTGATTTTCATTTGACTCAAGTCACCGCCCTGGGCGGCGCAGCGCCTCGCGAAGAACGCATTGGTGAACTGCTGATCAGAGAAAACGCCGATGTGGCCCTGGCCTCGGTGGCGGGGCGCTCAGGCCAGTTGCCCGCCATGCTTGCAGCGGCCAGACAGTATCTGGGGCAGGAGCTGCCCGGCCCGCAATGCATGACGCTGACCGGGCCGGTGCGGGCCTGGTGGGCCGGCCCGGAACAATGGCTGTTTGAAGCGCCGCTTGCCAGCCACGAACTGCTGGCCGACGATCTCAAACAGCTTTTCGGCCAGAAGGCATCCATTACCGAACAGACCGGGGGCTGGTGCGCGTTTGAAATCACGGGGCCGCGCTGCATGGACCTGTTCGAGCGCCTGTGCAACGTTGATATCCGTGTCTTAAAATCCGGGGCTGCGGTGCGATCATCCATTGAGCACATGAGCTGTTTTGTTTTGTGCAATCACCCTGGCCAGTCCTACAGCATCCGTGGTCCTGGCTCCTCGGCGCTTTCCTTGTACGAGGCCCTGCTTGGCGCGGCCCGTTCCATCGCCTGATTCTGAATTTTCATATAGAGGTTTGTTTTCATGAGCACTTTTGTCTTGACCGTCACGTGCAGGTCAACCCGGGGCGTTGTCGCTGCCATTGCAGGCTATCTGGCGGACAACGGCTGCAACATCTCGGACAGCGCACAGTTTGACGATCAGGAAAGCGGCAGGTTTTTCACGCGCATCACTGCCCAGAGCCAGACGGGAGCCGGTTTGCAGGCATTGCACGACGGCTTTCGCGATGTCGCCCAGAAGTTCGGTATGACTTATCACCTTCATGATGCCGCCGAAAAAATGAAAGTGCTGATCTTTGTTTCGCGCTTCGGTCATTGTCTGAACGACTTGCTGTATCGCTGGCGCATCGGCGCCCTGCAGGTTGATATTGTCGGCGTGGTGTCCAACCACCTGGATTTCCAGAAAACCGTGGTCAACCACGATATTCCCTTCCATTACATTCCCGTCACCAAGGAAAACAAGCCCCAGGCCGAGGCCCGGCAAATGGAAATCATTCATCAGACCGGCGCCGAACTCATTGTGCTGGCCCGCTACATGCAAGTGCTGTCAGATGAAATGTGCCAGGCCATGTCGGGCCGCATCATCAACATCCACCATTCTTTCCTGCCCAGTTTCAAAGGGGCCAAGCCGTACCAGCAGGCGTATATGCGCGGCGTGGAACTGATGGGCGCGACATCGCATTATGTGACATCCGATCTGGATGAAGGCCCCATCATCGAGCAGGACATTGCCCGGGTAACCCACGCCCAGTCGGTCGAAGACTATGTTTCACTGGGCCGCGACGTTGAAAGCCAGGTGCTGGCCAGAGCCGTGCATGCCCATATTCACCGGCGTGTTTTCATCGACGGCGAAAAAACCGTGGTATTCCCTGCCAGTCCGGGCAGTTACGCGGCGCACCGGGTCGGCTAATATTGTTGGCAGTCCATACAAGAACGAGGAGACACTGCTGTGCCGCAACCCGATCATATCTGCGCCTACCCGATACCCGATTCAGCTACGCTGGATGAAGACCTGCAACAGGTGTTCACCAAGTGCACCGAAAAACTGGGGCTGGTACCCAATGTGCTGGCGACTTACAGCATCCGCCCGCAGCGCCTGCGCAACTTCATGTCGATGTACAACGAGCTCATGTTCTCCGATTCGGGCCTGAGCAAGCTGGAACGCGAAATGGTGGCGGTGGTGGTGTCCAGCGCCAATCGCTGCTATTACTGTCTGGTTGCGCATGGTCAGGCCGTGCGGGCGCTGTCGGGTGATCCCCAACTGGGTGAAATGCTGGTGATGAATTACCGTGTGGCCCCGCTCGATGCCCGCCAGCGGGCCATGCTGGATTTCGTCTGGAAGCTCACCACCACGCCGGCGGAAGTCGGCCAGGCAGATCGTCAGCGGCTGCACGATGCCGGTTTCAGCGCCGAAGACATATTCGATCTCTCCGAAACCGCCGCTTTCTACAATTACACCAACCGGATGGCCACGGCTCTGGACATGATCCCCAACCCCGAATACCACGGCATGGATCGCCCCGAGCCTTTCCAGCCGCCGGTGCCCGCGCCCAAAGCCTGATTGGCTTTCCGCCGGGCGGGTCTGCGCCGTTCAGCTGATCAGGGCGATGGCGGCGCTGATGGTAATGAAAGACAGCACCGTGCCCAGCAACAAGGTGGCCGATGCCCGCGCCTCGATGCCGTAGCGCATGCCCAATATGGGGTAGATGCTCAGCATGGGGGCGGCGGCAAACAGCACGCCCGCCTGGCGCATTTCCGGCGTCATGCCCGGAAACAGCACAAAGGCGAGGGCTGTCAGGGCCGGGTGCAGAATCAGCTTGGCCAATGAAATCGCGGCGGCATCGCCCAGCATGCCGCGGGGCCGCAGGCCGTGCAGATTGCCGCCCACTGCAAACAGGGCGACTGGCGCCGCCGCCATGGCCAGCATGTCGATCACGCGCAGCGCCACACCCGGCAGAGGGATGCGGAAAGCGGCCAGAAACAGGCCCAGGCAGATGGCGATCAGCAGCGGGCTGCGCATCAGGCGCTTTGCCGTAAGAGCCAGCCGTTTCAGCTGGCCGGCATCTTCCTGGCCGCTGGCGGAATCCGCAATGGCCATGGCCAGGGGAATCATCAGCATGCTTTCCACCAGAATCGTCATGGCGACCGCGCGCGAGGCGGGTTCCGTGCCCAGCACCATGGCGCAGATGGACACCCCGATGAAACCGCTGTTGGCAGAAGACATGCCCAGGCCCGCCATGCTGCTTTCCGCCAGGTTGGCGCGCCGCAACCAGCGATAGGCCAGCATGCCCAGGACGAACAACAGCAGCGAAGCCAGCGCATAGCCGCCCAGGAAGTCCACATCCATGGAATCGGCCAGCGGCTTGTTGGCCATGCCGCGCACAATCAGGGCGGGCAGGGCGATGGTGATGACGAACACGCCCATGCCGCGGGTGGCGTCCTGGCTGATGAGCCGGGTCATCACGCACACATAGCCCAGGCCGATCAGGATGAAGATGGGAGCGGTAACGGAGAGGATTTCGAGCACCGCACGATTGTACGTCGAGACATGGCCGCCAGTTTTCCATATTTCTTTTCGAAATATGCAAAGAAAATAAAAATGCTTTGTCTCATAAGGGTCGGGGTTTAAAGTGGAGTCCTGCATACCGGATTAGATGCGTTCCACATCATGAAATTCTCCTTCCAGAATATTGAGAAGTCCTTTGGCGACCTGCGCGTCATCGAGAACTTCAACCGCGAAATTGATCATGGCGAACTGGTTGCCCTGGTCGGGCCGTCGGGCTGCGGAAAATCCACGCTGCTGCATATGGCGGCAGGTCTGGAAAAAACCAGCGGCGGCAGCGTGCTGGCCGATGGCAAGGCAATCAGGGGGCCGCACCCGGAACGCACGCTGATGTTCCAGGAAAATGCCCTGTATCCATGGCTGACCTTGGAACAGAATGTCGCGCTGGCGCTGGAATTCCAGCGCGCCGACAAGCGCCAGGCCCGCGAACTGGCGCGGCAGTGGCTGGCCAAAGTGCAGCTGGCCGGTTTTGAAGATTACTTTCCCAACCAGGTGTCGGGCGGCATGCGCCAGCGCACGGCCCTGGCACGGGCCTTTATTTCGCAACCCAAGGCGCTGCTGCTGGATGAGCCCTTTGGCGCGCTGGACGCGCTCACCCGCATGACATTGCAGGACGCCTTGCGGCAGCTGATTCGCGAAGTCGCGCCCACGGTGCTGCTGGTGACGCACGATGTCGATGAAGCCCTGTTTCTGGCGGATCGTATTCTGGTGTTCAGCCCGCGCCCGGCGGTGGTGCTCAAGGAATTCAATCTGAGCCACCACGAAAAAACGCACGATCTGTCCGAATTCGCGCCTATGCGCCGTGAAATCCTTGGCTTGCTGGGCATCAGTGCCGCAGCCGAAACCCATACCTCCGAACCGTCTATTCATATCACCGAGGAAGTTGCAGCATGAAATTCGCACGCACCCTGATTCCGGCCCTGGCGGCCTTTGCCATTGCAGGCCAGGCTTTCGCAGCCGAGAAGTTGCGCGTGGGCTATCTGCGCGTCATGGATGACGCCCAGGCCATTGCTGCCTACGAAGGCGGCTATTACGAAAAACACGGCCTGGACGTCGAACTGGTGGAATTCACCTCGGGCACCGATCTCATCAAGGCCATTGTGGGCGGCCAGCTCGATACCGGCGTGCTGGGCTTTACCAATGCGGCCTCCTGGTCTTCGCGCGGGGCGGATCTCAAGGTAGTGGGCGGGGCGCAGCACGGTTTCCACGCCATTGTGGTGCGTGAAGACGCCAATATCGAAAGCGTGGCCGACCTCAAAGGCAAAACGCTGGCCTCGCAGCGCGAAGGCAGCACGGCTGACACCGTACTGCGCGGCGTAGTGCTGAAGGACGCGGGCCTGGAGCCGGGCGATGTCAATGTGCTGGGCGTCAGCCCCCAGGTGGCGGTGCAGTCGCTGGTGGGCAACCGGGTGGAAGCCGCTTTCCTGTTTGAGCCCCAGGCGCGTATTGCCCAGCTGGTGGCCCCTGTGAAGCAGATTTACGAGATCGGCGAAGTCTGGCCTTTCCCATGCATGGTGGTTATTACCTCTGGCGATGTTCTCAAAGACCGCAAAGAAGCCGTGTGGAAATCGCTGGATGCGCAGAACGAAGCCATCGAGCTGCTGCAGAACAAGCCGGATGAAGCCGCCAAGCTGATCGCTTCCTACTTCATTGCCGAACCCACGCTCAAGACTCTGGACGGCAAGGAAGTGCCCCGTGAAGAAGTCATCAGCGATGCCATCAAAAGCCAGACTTTCAGCCCCATTCTGACGCCTCAGGAACTTGACCGCATGCAGGAAATCGCTGACATCATGCAGGCCCAGGGCTCGCTCAAGACCCGCGATGGCTCGCGTTTTGATGTGTCGCAGATCATTGATCTGGAATGGCAGGAAGAACGCAAGCTCTGATTGCGGGGTTGCTGACAAGATTCAATGAGCACACAAAAACAGATGTCCGGCCCGCTGAAGAAAGCGGCCATGCTGGTGGCGATACTGGTGATTCTGCTGATCTGGCAGGCCGCCGCGTGGTCGCTGCCCGACTTTCTCATGCCGGATGTGCCCGATGTCATTGCGCGGCTGTGGGAAGACATTCAATCGGGCGACTTTCGCAAGGCGCTGAGCGGCAGTCTGACCCGCCTGGGTTTTGGCTACGGTTTTGCGCTGCTGTTCGGGGTGGGTTTTGGCCTGGCAGGGGCGTTGCTGTTCTTCTTCAGGGAAGTCCTCAAGAACGCCATCATCATTCTGCAGTCCATTCCTTCCATTGCCTGGGTGCCGCTGTTTCTTATCATGATGGGTTTCGGCAACCTGCCCATGATTGTGGTGATTGCCCTGGCGGCGTTCTTTCCGGCGGCGCTGTCGGTGATGAATGCCACGGAAAGCGTGCTGGCCGTGCATGTTTCCGCAGCGCGGGTCATGGGCGCCAGCCGCTGGGACATGGTGCGCCGCGTTTACCTGCCAGCCGTCATGCCGGAACTCATCACCGGGGCGCAGCTGGCCTTCGGCAATGCCTGGCGGGCGCTGATTTCAGCGGAAATGCTGATCGGTTTCGGCCAGGGCCTGGGGCGTAATCTGGCTTATTCCGGCGAAACAGCCGACATGCTGGGCGTGATGTCCAATATTCTGACCATTGCGATTCTGGCCACGCTGATCGATCAGGTCTTTCTGGAAAACCTCAAACGCAAGGTCTTGCGTTATCAATATGTTTGAAGAAGCGCTGAATCCAGGCCGGCCGCCTGCCGTGCGGACAGATTCACTGCGTTTTCAAGTCAGGTGTCATCATGGTGTATGAAAATACGAATTCGGGGTTCAGGTTCAAGGCGCGCAGCCGTGCCTTCAGACTGCTGGTGGCCGCATTGGGCCTGAGCCTGGCGGGCAGCGCGCTGGCGGCCTCTGAGTCTGCGGGTGCTGTCACTGGCGGCTCCCCGCCTGGCGGGCCTGCGGCTTCTCCGGCTG
Organism: Alcaligenaceae bacterium; assembly: GCA_012512545.1. Lineage (GTDB taxonomy): Bacteria > Pseudomonadota > Gammaproteobacteria > Burkholderiales > Burkholderiaceae_B > Yanghanlia. Next base: position 6,697 of record JAAZDZ010000357.1, read on the forward strand.
CGGTAACGCTGGGCATGTCCTATGTGGTGCCGCCTCATGTGCCCGGCTCCAAGGTCCGCACGCCGGAAGGGTTGGCGCCGCTGCTGGCCGAACGCTTGCATAAACAGTTGCCGGTGCAGGCCGTGGCGGTGCCGGTTGCGAAAGAAACTGCTGCGCAACAGGACAACAAGGCATCGGCTGACGCCTTGTTGTTGCCGCTTGATGAGGATGAAGCCGGTCAGCAGGCGGGCCAGGTCATTCCCACCGGCTACCGCGCAGGCATTATGGCCATCATGCGCACCGATACCGATATCCACAGTTGGGACGACCTGCGTGGCCGCACCGTTTGCCTGGCCGAAGGCAGCACCCTGGCAGGGCAGATGGAAACGCGTTATGGCGCCATTGAAAAAGTCTTCCAGGCGCCCGCCGATGCCTTGCTGGACCTGCGCTTTGGCGGCTGCGACGCTGCGGTGCACGACAGCACCATGCTGGAGGCGCTGCTGCAATTCCCCGAATGGCAGAAATTTTCGGCGCGTCTGCCCATCCAGCAGGAACGCGATCTGGCTTTCATTGTGCCTGACCGCGCCTCAGCGCTGGCTGAAGTCCTGCAGGAACAGGTGCGCCAGTGGCAGGACAACGATATTCTGGCCAAGCTGACCCGGCAGGCCGCGCAGGATATCGCTTTTGAAGTCTATATGGATCAGGAAGTGCCCGACTGCCATTGAGCGCGGCCGGGTTCAGCGTTGTTTGACCTGCACGCCGTTGCCGTTGGCAGGCATGCAGGCCGGGTCGCTGCTGCCCAGCCCCTGATGGCCTGCCTGCGTGACGTTGGCGCCGGGCGGGACATCGTTGATCAGCCAGACATTGCCGCCGATGGTGCAGCCCTTGCCCAGGGTGACGCGCCCCAGAATGGTGGCGCCCGCATAGATCACCACATCGTCTTCCACAATGGGGTGGCGCGGCAGGCCCTTGGTGAGCGCGCCGCTGGCCTCGGAAGGGAAGCGCTTGGCGCCCAGCGTAACGTGCTGATAGATGCGCACATGGTTGCCGATGATGGTGGTTTCCCCGATGACTACGCCCGTGCCGTGATCAATGAAGAAATGTTCGCCGATCTGCGCGCCCGGGTGGATGTCGATGCCGGTTTCCGAATGCGCGATTTCGCTGCACATGCGGGCCAGCAGGGGCAGGTCGAGCTTGTACAGCTGATGGGCGATGCGATGATGAATCATGGCATGCAGGCCGGGGTAGCACAGCAGGATTTCGTCTACGCTGCGCGCTGCCGGGTCGCCCGCGTAGGCGGCCAGCGTGTCGGAATCCAGCAGGCGGCGGATGCCGGGCAGGGCCTGGGCAAATGCCTGAACACGTTCAATTGAACACTGTTCGAGGGTTTCTTCGGCGGCGGCTTCCTGGCGGTGCTGATAGGCCAGTTCCAGGCGCACCTGCCCCAGCAGGGCGTGCAGGGCGGAATCCAGCGTATGGCCGACGTAGAAATTCTCGCTTTCCTGGCGCAGGTCGATGGGGCCCAGCCGCATGGGAAACAAAATGCCGGTCAGGTCTTTGATCACGGCCTTGACGGCCTCGGGCGAAGGGAAGTTGCGCCCGCCTGATTCCAGAGGGCGGCCTTGCGATATGCGCCATTGCTGGCGGATTTCCGCCAGTTCGGTAACGATGGGTTGAATGTCGAATACAGCCATGTGTCGCGTACCTGTGTTCAGGGAAATGGGTGAATCATAGCAACCGGAGCCGGCCTGCTGCCAGTGGGCTGCGGCCCATCCGCCCGCTCCGGCGGGCTGTCAGGGCGGCGCGTCGCCCAGTATAGGTTATCAGGTCTGAATGTCTTGGGATGCAGAGCCTTTCTGGCTGGATTCAGGCGGGCAGGCCGTGTTCAACCACCAGTTGCACGGAAACGCGCCCCTGCCATTCGTTGCGGTCCAGGCGGTAGGCCAGTTCCGCGCGTTCCGGCAGGGTGTCCGCGTGGTTGAACCAGATGGCGTCAAAGCGCTGGGCGCCGCGCTGCAGGAACAGTTTCAGGTGTTTGCCTTTCAGCAGGCGCTGATGCAGGACCGTGAAGGTGTCGCGAAACACCGGCGCGGGAAAGCCGGCGCCCCAGACCTGTTCCTGCAGCAGGCCGGCGACTTCGATAGTGGCGAAATCCGGTTCCAGAGAGCCATCGGTTTCGATAATGGGTTCAAAGCGCCCGGTGCCCGACAGTTCCTGCACGGCGGCATCAAAGCCGTCCACAAAGCGCGGGTAGGCCGATTCCACCAGCGTCAGCCCGGCCGCCATGGCATGGCCGCCAAACTTCAGAATCATGCCGGGATGGCGTTTGGAAACCAGGTCAAGCACATCGCGCAGATGCACATCGGGCACCGAGCGGCCGGAACCCCGCAGGGTGCCGTCTTCACAGCGGGCAAACGCCAGAGCCGGGCGCCAATAGGTTTCCTTCAGCCGTGACGCCACCAGGCCCACCACGCCCTGGTGCCAGTCCGGGTGGTAAACGCAGACGCTGGCATCCCGGGCCGGGGCTTCGTGCGTCAGTGCATTGAGGGCTTCTTCGCGCATGGTCAGTTCAATATCGCGGCGTTCCTGGTTGATGGCGTCGAGTTGCCGGGCCAGCGCGCGCGCCTCGTCGGGGTCGTCCGTCAGCAGGCAGTGCACACCCAGGCTCATGTCGGCCAGGCGTCCGGCCGCATTGATGCGCGGCCCCAGGGCGAAGCCCAGATCAAAGGCTGTGGCGCTGCGGGGTTCGCGCCCCGACACTTCAAACAGGGCGCGCACGCCCGCCTGCATGTGGCCGGTGCGCATGCGTTGCAGCCCCTGGGTGACCAGCAGCCGGTTGTTGGCGTCCAGCCGCACCACATCGGCGACAGTGCCCAAGGCCACGAGATCGGCCAGCTCTTCCAGACGCGGGCCTTTGTCAGAGAAAGCGCCGCGCTGTCGCAATTCGGCGCGCAGCGCCACCATCAGGTAGAAGATAACGCCCACGCCCGCCAGATGCTTGGACGGGAAGCCGCAGTCCGGCTGATTGGGGTTGACGATGGCCAGCGCCTGGGGGAGTTCATCGCCTGGCAGGTGGTGGTCGGTAATGATGACGTCCATGCCTGCCTGCCGGGCCGCTTCCACGCCGTCGATGCTGGCAATACCGTTGTCCACGGTAATCAGCAGATCGGGCTTGCCTGCGGGGTGAACGGCGGCCAGTTCGACCACGGCGGGCGACAGGCCATAGCCGGTCTCAAAGCGGTCAGGCACCAGAAAGTCCACCGTGGCACCCATGCGGCGCAAAGCCCGCAGGGCCACGGCACAGGCCGTGGCGCCATCGCAATCGTAATCGGCCACCACCAGCATGCGCCGCCCGGCGGCGATGGCGTCGGCCAGCAGGACGGCTGCGCGCCCGGCGTGAGTCAGGTGCGGCGGCGGAATCATGGCAGCCCATCTGGGCTGAGCCTGGGCCGGGTCGTCCAGGCCGCGGGCGGCCCACAGGCGGGCCAGCAGCGGGTGAATGCCTGCGGCTTCCAGGCGTTGACGGTTGGCCGCGTCGTCAGGACGATTGATCAGTTGTGCGCGGACCACCAGCGCCTCCAATTCTGTTTATGGCCGCCAAACAGCCGGGCCAGGAATCCAGGCTTGGCGGGTGTAAGTTCTACAATGCGGTTGTTGCCGGTCAGCACCAGCCGGGGCATGGCGTTCAGCGAAGCGAATACCTCGCGATCCAGCTTTTCCAGTTCCTGCAGCCAGCTGCCCCAATCCTGCACCAGCGCCGGGCCGTGCAGGGCGCGCAGCACCTGGGGCGGATCAGCCAGCGTGGCGGGGGCGGCTGCCAGTTGCGCAGGCGCCGCGCCGCCATACAGCCACACGCTGTTGATGGGGCGCAGCCCGCGGCTTTCGCGCTGCTGATTGACGGGGTGGTCAAACCACAGCATCTGCAGTTCGTTGACCAGCCGGCGCCAGGGGCGGCCTTCCGCATCCTGTGTCCACCAGTCGTTCACCGAGGTGATGCTGACCAGCGCAGGGCTGGCGCAGGCGGGCTGATAATCGGGCGGTGGCGTGAGACGCCAGTGCAGGGTGTCGAATGGGGTTGCCGTAAAACCGCTGCCGGTAACGTATTCTGCCGCTGAATCAAACAGTGCGGCACTTTCTTCAGGGGTGATTTCCAGCTCGCCGCCCGGAATCATTGCCGCGCCGTCGCGGGAGGGCGCCACATGCACCAATTGGCCCAGCCATAACGGGGCGTCGGCTGCAGCTGCCATGCCTGTGTTGCGGGCCTGCACGGCGGCCAGGCCCGCGCTGGGTCGCTGGCTGTCGTTCGCCTTGAAACCGTGGCGGCGCAGCAGCCAGTATTCGTAAGGGGTGCAGAACGTGTCGGCGGGGGCGGCGGGAATGATGTCCGCCTGGGCGCCCGCCAGCCATGTGGCCAGATGTGGCGCGTTTTTTTCAAGGTGGGAGGCGAGTTCCTGCGCAATGGCCGCGTCAGGGAGCGCTCCAGGTAGTACGATCTGCATTCCACGCATTGTAGTGTTTATCGATCAAGGTGGCTTCAGAGCATGTCTTATGAATTCTGGATAGGCGCGCGTTACGCCGGTCTGGCGCGGTCGCGCCGCCGGGGCCGTTCGGGCGACCGTTTTGTTTCGTTTATCGCCGCCAGCTCCATGGCGGGCATCGCCCTGGGGGTGGCCGCGCTCATCATTGTTCTATCGGTGATGAATGGCTTTCAGGTGCAGGTGCGCGACCGCATGCTTTCGGTGTTGCCGCATATCGAGCTGTATGCGCCGGGGGTGCCGCATCAGCAGGTGCTGGATGGCTGGAAAGACCTTGCCGACCAGGCTGCCAACGACCCCGCTGTGCGGGGCGCCGCGCCTTTTGTGGCCGCACAGGGCATGATTGCGCGCGGCCAGGCTTTGCAGGGCGTGCAGCTGCGCGGCATCGACCCCGCGCTCGAAGACCAGGTGTCCGAGCTCTCGGGTCAGTTTCAGATCGGCAGCATCGACGGCCTTGCGCCCGGCAGTTTCAACATTGCACTGGGTATGCAGCTGGCCTATGCGCTGGGTGTGGGGCAGGGCGACACGATCATGGTCCTGGCGCCGCAGGGCACGATCTCACCGGCGGGCTTCACGCCACGCATGCGCCAGTTCACCGTGTCGGGGGTGTTTTCAACCGGCCACTATGAATACGCCGCCG
>JAAZDZ010000358.1 GCA_012512545.1 Alcaligenaceae bacterium
GACCATACTCAAGAACTGGCAGCGCAATGCGCTGTGGCTGGCAGGCGCCACGCTGGTTCTGATGGTTGCCTGTGTGTTTCTGGCGGTGTTCGCCGAACAGCATTTAAGGGCGCATCGTCGTACTTCTCAACGGCTCGGGCAGGCAGAACGCGAACTGCGCACCATTGTAGACAGCCTGCCGGCACTGGTGGCCTATTGGGATAACCAGCTCGTCAATCGCATGGCCAATATTGCCCATCGTCAATGGCTGGGGTTGGCGCCCGAAGACATGGTGGGGCGTCATGTCAGTGAAGTTACGCAAACTGACAGGCTGCTGTTCACACAGCCTTATCTGGATGCGGCGCTGGCGGGTGAAACCCAGGTGTTTGAATACGACCTGGTCGATGCCGACGGCGCGTTGCGTCATACCCTGACCACGCTGATTCCCGACAGGGAAGAGGGCGAAGTGAAGGGGCTGTTCCTGCTGGTCACCGATATTTCAGCGCGCAAAACCACAGAGATGGCGCTGTTTGAGGAAAAGGAACGCTTCAGGGTCATTCTGGAATCCATCAAGGATGGCGTGATCACCACCGACAACCAGGGGCGTGTGCGGTATGTGAATCCGGCAGCCGAGGCCATGACGGGCTGGAGCTTGCAAGAGGCCCGCGAAAAAAACATAGAAGAAGTCATGCTGGTGGAGTCCGCTACGGGCGAGGATATCGGCGAGTGCCCCTTGCAGGAGGTGCTGAGCAACCGGCAGGATTCCAGAAACAAGATTGAACTCGTGCTTGTAAGCCGCGCAGGCGAACGCATGCATATCGAGAACTCCGCCGCGCCCATTCTGAATGAGCAAGGCCAGGCGCTGGGCGCAGTGGTTGTTTTCCATGACAGCGGCCCTGTGCGGGCCATGGCCAACAAGATGATTCATCTTGCCCAGCACGATGCGCTGACTGGCCTGCCAAACCGGCGGCGGCTGGATCTGGTCGGGCGGCAGGCCCTGTTGAGGGCCGGTTCTTCAGGCCATAAAGTGGCCGTGCTGTACCTTGATCTCGATGGCTTCAAGCAGGTCAACGATGAGCATGGTCACGCAGTGGGCGACCAGCTGCTGGTGGCGATCACGAATCGCCTGTCGGCCCGCCTGCGCTCCAACGACAGCCTTTACCGGCAGGGCGGGGATGAATTCGTGGTGTTGATGAAGCGTATCGACAGCTATGAGGATGTCGAACGTCTGGCCATGCGTCTGATAGAAAGCTGCCAGACGCCGGTGGGGGTGGCTGACCAGCGCTTTTCGATTACGGTCAGCATCGGGATCGGCATCTACCCCGACGATGCGCTTAAACTGGCTGATTTAATTCAGCATGCCGACCGGGGCATGTATGTCGCCAAAGGCACAGGGCGGAATCGCTATGCCTGGCTGAGCGAAAAGGCTGATACGGGCGATGCGGCCGGTTAAAAGCCGCACAGCGCCATGAGGTTTTCCCACTGCAGCTTCATGGCGGGCGACAGATGGCCTGCAAAAGCCAGCCCCAGTACGGCAAGCAGTATCAGCAGGCGGGCGACCCGCCACACCCGCCCCGGGCGATGAGCGGGCTGCGCTTCAGGGTGTGAGGCTTCTGGCGACGAAGAAAAAGGCATGAGCAGATTCCTTCAGAGGTTTATGCCGCGGCGGGTTGAGCAAGCGTTTCTTCTTTGATGGGCAGGCACAGAATCGCAGCCACCACGGCCAGCACAATGCCGACCCACCACACCAGTGTATAGC
>JAAZDZ010000359.1 GCA_012512545.1 Alcaligenaceae bacterium
CAATTTCCTTGCGCAGGCTTTCGGGCTTGGCGGTCGGCCCCAGGCGCTGGATGACGCTGCCTTGCCGGTCCACCAGAAACTTGCTGAAATTCCATTTAATACTTTCGCTGCCCAGAATGCCGGCTTTCTGGCTTTTCAGCCATACATACAGCGGGTGCGCATTGGGGCCATTCACTTCGATTTTTTCAAACAAGGGAAAAGTGATGTCGTAGCGCGAAGCGCAAAAACTCGAAATCGCCTCGGCGTCGCCAGGTTCCTGGCGGCCAAACTGGTTGCAGGGGAAGGCCAGCACCGCAAAACCTTGGTCTTTATAGTCGCGATACAGCGTTTCCAGCCCTGCGTATTGGGGCGTGAAGCCGCATTCCGAAGCGACATTGACGATAAGCAGAACCCGGCCGACGTAGTCGGCCAGAGCCACTTCGTCGCCATGTAGAGTGCGGGCAGAGAAAGAGTAGATCGTTTCCATGGATAAGCGTTGCACGGCAATGCCTTAATTTACCATTGTGCGGCAGGTGTCGCGCCGGGCTCTGATAATATGCATGCACTTTCAAGTTTTATCAGGAATCAGCATGGCAGTTATCTATCACAACCCCCGTTGCGGAACCTCCCGGACAGTCCTGCAGGCTTTGCAGGATCATGGTCACGAAGTGGAAGTGATTGAATACCTCAAACAGCCGCTGAAGCGCGATGCCCTGGCGAAAATGATTGCCGATGCAGGGCTGAGCGTGCGCGAAGCCGTGCGCAGCAAGGAAGCACTGTACACGGAGCTTGGGCTGGATGCCCCTTCGGTAAGCGACGATGCTTTGCTGCAGGCCATGGAAAAGCATCCCATTCTCATGAACCGGCCATTCGCCATCACGGACAAGGGAACGCGCCTGTGCCGGCCCGCTGCAATCATCGAAGAAATCCTTTAGGCATCTCAGCTTGCGCCCAGGCGGGCCTAAAGGCTCAGACGCCAGGCCAGGGCGGCCAGGCTGAGCAACAGCACGGGCAAAGTCAGCAGCACGCCCATGCGGAAGTAATACCCCCAGCCGATGGCCAGCCCTTTGCGTTGCAGCACATGCAGCCATAACAAAGTGGCCAGACTGCCAATAGGAGTAATTTTCGGCCCCAGGTCGCTGCCGATCACATTGGCGTAAATCATGGTTTCGCGGGCGGTTTCAGACACACTGGCAGCTTCGATCGACAGCGCCACCAGCAGCACGGTGGGCAGATTGTTCATCACCGAAGACAGAAAGGCGCTGAGCAGTCCGGTGCCCAGCGCCGTTGCCCATACACCCTGATGCGCCAGCCATTCCAGCACAGTGGCCAGATTGCCCGCCAGGCCCTGATTGCGCAAGCCGTACACCACCAGATACATGCCCAGTGAAAAAATCACAATTTCCCAGGGGGCGCCTTTGATGATGCGAGCAACGTCAATGGTTTTTCCACGCCTGGCGACAGCCAGCAGGACGGCTGCTGCCGCACCTGAAATCACGCTGACCGGCACGCCCACCGGCTCCAGCAGCACAAAACCCGTCAATAGAAAAATCAGCACAAGCCAGCCTGCGCGGAAAGTGGCGGGGTCGCGGACCGCCTCGCGCGGATCGCCCAGCAGCGCAGGATCAAAGCGGGCAGGCAGCCCGCGCCCATACAAGGCCAGCAGCACGCACACGCTGGCCAGCACGGCGACCAGGTTGACCGGCACCATCACCCCTGCGTATTCGAGAAAACCCACGCTGAAAAAGTCAGCCGAGACAATATTGACGAGGTTGGAAATGACCAGCGGCAGACTGGCGGAATCTGAAATAAAACCGGCCGCCATGACAAAAGCCAGCGTGACGGCGGGAGAAAAACGCAGCTCCAGCATCATGGCCATGACCAGTGGCGTAAGAATGAGGACGGCTCCATCGTTGGCAAATACAGCCGACATGAGCGCGCCCAATAGGATCAGCAGCACATACAGGCGCAGTGTCTGCCCCTTGCCCCAGCGTGCTACATGCAAGGCCAGCCAGGCAAAGGTGCCGGCGACATCGAGCACCAGCGTGATAATGATGAGGGCGATCAGCGTTGCCGTGGCGTTCCAGACAATGGACCACACCACAACGAGATCATGCAGTTGAACAATGCCTGTCAGCAGGGCGGCAACGGCGCCCATGCTGGCGCTCCAGCCTATGCTCAGGCCGCGCGGCTGCCAGATGACCAGCGTCAGAGTAGCGACAAAAATAAAGGCGGCAATAAGCATGACCACGCGCCAAAGCGCAAGGACAGTGAATAAAAAAAACGGCCTGCAAAAACAACTGCACCCCAAAAAACCGGATGTTGATCCAATTTATGGGGTGCAGCTTTTAAAGGCCGGTTATCGGCCAGGCAGACAGGGGTTTACTTAACCACTACCTTGCCGCTCATGATGGCCCAGTGGCCAGGGAAGGAGCAGAAGAAATCGTAGTCGCCGCCAGCGGTGAGGTCGGCAGTCTTGAAGGTTACGGAAGCGGTTTCGCCGCCGCCGATCAGGGCGGTGTGAGCGATGACGCGTGCGTCGTCAGGCTTCAGGTAATCGTTGGCGGGGCCAGCGGCGGTGGCGTCATTGGCGACAGCCTGGCGGTCTTCACCCTTGGTGATCACGACGTTGTGACCCATGGCTGCCTTGGGCAGCTTGCCCACGTGCTTCAGGTTGACCGTGAATTCGTCGCAGCTCTTGTCTACCACGATTTCTTTGGTGTTGAACTGCATGGCGTCGTTGCCTTCGATGTCAGCGGCGCAGGTGGCTGCCATTGCAGGAACAGCCGCGACGGACAGCAGTGCGGCGAATGTGACTTTTGCGAACATAGGTAGATCTCCCTGTCGTATCAAATAGCACCCTTACGAGTCAGGATGTCCTCGCTTCAAGGGCGACCGTGTAATTGCCAATCAATGCATTATGCAGCGCTAGTGGAAAGTACGTATTGATCTGCATCAATAGTGCCTTGCGGCCATGTGAGCGCTTCGTAGCAAAAAGCGAACCTGCACTCATTTTACGCCTGAAGATCAGAACAATTGAGAAACAAACAGATTCAGGCCATAGCCGCCAAACAGCAGGAAGAGGAAGAGCACTCCAGCCAGCGCCAGGGGCGCTGCGCCTGCCTGACGGATCGCGCTGACATGAGTGCGCAGGCCCAGCGCAGCCATGGCCATGGCCAGCAGCACCGTGCTGAACTGCACCAGCATATGCGCAAGCTGCGGGCTCACAAGGCCGGTTGAGTTGAGCCCGACCGCCACCACAAACCATACGGCGAACCAGGGCAGGGCAGGCGCTGCGGGTTTTGTGGCGCTGCCGGCCGTATTTTTCCTGGCCCGGCGGTAAACCCACCAGGACACCAGCATCAGAAAGGGCGCCAGCATCATGACCCGCAGCATTTTCTCCACGACAGCCGTGCTGGCCGCAACCGGCCCCACTGCGTCGCCGGCCGCCACAACCTGGGCGACTTCATGCACTGTAGAGCCGATGAATATACCGAAAGCGTGTTCTGACATCCCCAGGTAAGGATAGAGCACCGGGTATAAAAACATGCTGATCGTGCCAAACACCACCACAGTGGCTACGGCGACTGACACCTTGTGCGCTTGTGCCCGGGCAATGGGTTCCATCGCCATGACTGCCGCCGCCCCGCAAATAGCGCTGCCCGCACCGACCAGCATGCAGGTCTGGCGGTCCATTTTCAGAATGCGGGTCCCCACTCCCATGGCCAGCCCGTAGACAGAAAGAATGATGACGGCATCCAGAACAATGCCCGCGGCCCCGACAGAAGCCGCTTCCTGGAAAGTCAGCCTGAAACCAAACAGAATGATTCCCAACCTGAGTAACCGGGCCTTGCAGAAGTCAACGCCAGTGCTGGTGTGTGGGGCAATGCGGGGGAAAACGCTGTTGCCCAGCGCCATGCCCAGCACAATGGCAAAAGTAAGGGCGCTGAACCCCATGTTTTTCATGCTTTCAAGATTGGCCAGCCACAGACCGGCGCCTGCAATGGCGCCTGCCAGGGCCAGCCCTGCCCACCATGAGGCACCTGGCCAGTTGGCAAACTGGCTGGAAGAAAGCGCAGGGGTTGAACGATGTAGCGACATAGAGGCGGAAAATGAAAATATGCGTATGCAGCAAGAGAATACGTAGCCCAAACCCATAAGTCGAATGCATAATATTCAGACTCCTATAACTTTTAGTTAAGATGCTGCACATGACTCAGGCTGTAAGTCTGAAGTACAGACATCTTCTTCTCTTACTTGTATGCGGCTCAATCTGCACTTATTGCGCGTTTTTCATAATGTTGCCCAGGAAGGCAGCTTCTCGGCGGCTGCCCGTCAGCTCTATATCAGTCAGCCTGCGGTGTCCAAGGCGGTTTCAGAGCTGGAACGCCAGCTGGATACAGCGCTGATTGAGCGTATCCGTGCAAAAGCAGGGCAGGGTCTGGTTCTGACAGATGCCGGGCTGGCACTCAATGCGCATGCCCGGGCGATTTTTTCTCTGGAGCATGCCGCGATTGAAGACTTGCAGGCTCGCAGCGGCCTTAAACGGGGCGAACTCATTATTGGCGCCAGCACCACCATAGCCAGCTACTGGCTGCCTCGCTATCTGCAGGCGTTTTCGCGCCACTGGCCCGACATTGTTCTGAAAGTCGTTGCGGCGAATACTCAATCCATTGTTGAGGATCTCTACGACTGCCGTCTGGACATGGCCTTGGTTGAAGGCCCGGTGCAGCAGGAGGGGGTGGCTTACTATCCCTGGAAGGAGGAGCAGCTGGTCATTGTTGCGCCGCCAGGTTTTTTCCACACGCAATCTGAAGCAGAACACGTTGAGACAGGGCTGTCTGACGCGGCTCAAAAAGCCTTGTGGGTGTCCGAACGCGACCTGTTCGACAGTACCTGGCTGATGCGTGAAGCAGGCTCGGGTACGCGAGAAGTGGTGCTGGATCTGCTGGCCCGGCAGGGCATGCAATTACGCCGCACGATTGAAATCGGCAGCAACGAAGGCATAGCGCGCGGGGTGGCCGCCGGGCTGGGCGTCGCCATGCTGCCCTTTGCGGTGGCGGAAGACCTGCTGCTGTTGGGCAGGGTGATAGAACTGCGCGTGAATGACATGCCCGGGTTGTCGAGATCGCTTTATCGCCTGGAGCGCAAAGACCGGCCAGCCAGCCGCGTAGTGGCAGCGTTTCTCGATATCCTGAGCCGCCCCGCCTGAATGCGCTGAAAAGCCAGCGGGCAGGGCACTGACACTAGCATTCCACGATATTGACCGCCAGGCCGCCTTCGGAAGTCTCTTTGTATTTGCTGAGCATGTCAGCGCCGGTTTCCCGCATGGTCTTGATGACCTGATCCAGGCTGACTGTATGTGTGCCATCGCCGTGCAAGGCCATGCGAGCCGCATTGATGGCCTTCACTGCCGCCAGGGCATTGCGTTCGATGCAGGGTATCTGTACCAGCCCGCCCACCGGGTCGCAGGTCAGGCCAAGGTGGTGCTCCATACCGATTTCAGCGGCATTCTCGACCTGCTCGGGGGTGCCGCCCAATAC
>JAAZDZ010000360.1 GCA_012512545.1 Alcaligenaceae bacterium
ATGCGGGCCAGCGTGGCGGGATCGCCCTCGGCCAATTGCAGCCGCACTTTGGGAAAGCGTTCACGGAAAGCGGGAATCACCCGGGGCAACAGGTAGCGCGCCTGCGTGTGGGTGCAGCCAATAATGAGGCTGCCTTCGTCTTCGCGGGCGAAGTCATCGCTCACGCGTTTGAGATTATCGACTTCGCGCATGATGCGGTCGATGACCTGCGCCACTGCCTGACCGGGCTTGGTCAGCCCTTTGATCCGTTTGCCATGCCGCTCGAAAATCTTGACTCCCAGCTCATCCTCAAACTCTATGATGGCCTTGGACACGCCCGGCTGCGACGTATGCAGGCTGCGCGCAGCTTCCGTCAGGTTGAAATTGCGGCGGATGGTTTCGCGTACAAAGCGAAATTGCTGAAGATTCATGAAAACCCCGATAAGCGTCAAAAGAAACGCTGAACCATTACGCGTCTGGCAGACACGCAATACATTCAGCGTTTCCATCAATGAAGCGCCCGCCCGAGAGCGGGGCTTCCTACGGGGTGATTATATGTAATATAACCAATAGATATTACTACTATTAGTAATAAGCTTACTTCATGGTGATTGTAGTATTCACCCCTTGCGCATGGGCCGACCAGCGCGCCGTAACCGTTTTAGCCTGTGTCCAGAACTGCACGGCCTGCTTGCCATTGGGGCCGAGATCGCCCAGCTTGGAACCGCGCGAACCGGTAAAGCTGAACCATGCCACCGGCACGGGTATTGGGATATTGACGCCGATCTGGCCGACATCAATACGATTCTGGAAATAACGGGCATTGCCGCCATCCTGGGTGAAGATCGCCACACCATTGCCATTCGGATTGGCATTGATGAGTTCAATGGCGTCATCCAGGGTGTCGGCGGTGACAATGCACAGCACCGGCCCGAAGATTTCTTCCTTGTAAATGACCATGTCGGCATTCACACCGGAAAATATCGTGGGGCCCACAAAGTTGCCGGACTCATACCCCGGCACTTGTATGCCACGGCCATCCAGCACCAGCTCGGCGCCTTCGTCGATGCCCTGCTGAATCAGCCCTTCCACGCGCTTGCGGGCTCCGGGTGAAACCAGCGGCCCAAGATCGGCCTCGCGGTCGGTACCCACATTCACCTTGAGTTTTTTCGAGCGCTCCACGAAATCGGCAATCCATTCGCGGCTTTCGCCCACGAACACAGCTACCGAAGTCGCCATGCAACGCTGACCGGCCGCCCCGAACGCTGCGCCCACCAGCTGGTTGAGCGCGACTTCGCGATCGGCGTCGGGCAGAATCACGCAATGGTTTTTGGCGCCCATCATGGCCTGACAACGCTTGCCGTTTTCTGAGGAGCGGCGGTAGATTTCCGTGCCCACATGGGTGGAGCCGATGAAGGAAACGGCCTTGATATCGGGGTGTTCGCACAGCCCGTTGGCGATGTCCGGCCCGCCATGCACGACGTTCAGCACGCCGGGCGGCAGACCGGCCTCAAGTGCAAGCTGGGCCAGCATCAGCGATGAGGTGGGGTCTTGTTCGGAAGGCTTGAGCACAAAGGTGTTGCCGGTAGCCACCGCAATGGGGAACATGAAGGAAGGCAGCATCACCGGGAAATTGAAGGCGGTGATGCCCGCGCACACGCCCAGCGGCTGAATCAGGGTGTAGACATCAATGCCCGACGCGGCGTTCTCAGCGTATTCGCCCAGTTGCAGGCTGGCGATGGAGCAGGCGTGTTCGATGACTTCAAGGCCGCGCCCGACCTCGCCCTCGGCATCTGGCAAGGTCTTGCCGTGCTCGCGGGTAATGGCTTGCGCCAGCGCCCCGGCGTTGTCGCGAACCAGTTTTTGCAGGTTGAGCATGATGCGCATGCGGGCGCCCTGGCTGGTATTGCGCCAGCTCTGGTAGGCTTCCTTGGCATTGCTGACGGCCAGCTCCAGTTCTTCACGAGTGCAGAACGGCACCTGGGCAACGACTTCCTGAGTCGCGGGATTGATGACATCGCGCCATTCGGTCGTCTTGGATTGAACCAGCTGCCCGCCGATCAGGAGCGGGATGCGAGGCACTTCATTCTGCTGCGGTACTGCGTTCATCAGGGTCTCCTTAAGTGTTTTCTGTGCGGCACGCCAACAATACGCGCCTGCGTGCGTCATAGGCAGATGTATGCTCTGAGTGTAGTTGTGTAAAAAACTTATTTCCATACAATTACACGCACATTCAATGTTTATTTACGCACATCATGGATTGGGACGGCATACGTTATTTTCTTGAGGTCGCGCGCACGCAGCGCGTCAGCGGCGCCGCCAAACGCCTGGGAGTGCAGCACACCACCGTCGCGCGGCGCATTCATTTGCTGGAACA
>JAAZDZ010000361.1 GCA_012512545.1 Alcaligenaceae bacterium
GGCCATTATCGACAAGCGTCGTCCGCGTGCCAATGTGTCGGAAGTCATGAACATCATCGGCGAGGTCGATGGCCGCAACTGCATCATCATGGATGACATGGTCGATACCGCCGGCACCTTGTGCAAAGCCGCCGAGGCGCTCAAGGCGCAGGGCGCAGGCAGCGTTTACGCTTACTGCACACACCCGGTTCTGTCGGGCGGGGCTGTCGAGCGCATTGCGGAATCTTCCCTGGATGAACTCGTGGTCACCGATACCATCCCTCTTTCCGACGAAGCGCGCGACTGCCCGAAGATCCGGCAGCTGTCCTGCGCGCCTTTGCTGGGCGAAACCATATTGCGTATTTCCAACGCCGAATCCGTCAGCACGCTGTTTGCTGACTGACCTCAGTTTTCAACCTGCGCACTGCTGGTCGCGGCAGTGTGCGGGGTGCGGTTCCGGCCGCATTCAACCGTGGGCGATCAGCCCATCACCATGTTTTGGAGTATTCCATGAAATTCAACGCCACTTCGCGCGGCAATAAGGGTACGAGTGCGAGCCGCCGCCTGCGCCGCGAAGGCCGTGTGCCCGCCATCGTTTACGGCGGCACAGCCGAACCGCTGAACCTCGAACTCGATCACAACGAGACCTACCACGCCGTGCGCAAGGAAGAGTATCACTCCTCCATTCTCGACCTCATCGTCGATGGCAAGTCGGCTGGCGCGGTTCTGCTGCGCGCCGTGCAATGGCATCCGTACAAGCAGCAAGTGCTGCACGTCGACTTCCAGCGCGTGGCCAAGAACGAGCCCATCACCACCAAGGTGCCGCTCAACTTTGTCAATGCGGATATCTCGCCTGCAGTGAAGCTGGCCTCGGCAGTGATCACTCACCCCGTCACCGACGTCGAAATCACCTGCTTGCCGGCCGATCTGCCGCAAAACATCGAAGTCGATCTGGCTGAACTGGAAGGCGGCGGCGTGGTGCACGTTGCCGATATCAAGCTGCCTGAAGGCGTGACGCTCGTTACGCAAAGCGATCTGGTCATTGCCAATGCTCAGGTTCGCGGTGGCGGTGCAGCGTCTGAAGAAGACGAAGCGCAAGAAGAAGGTGGCGAAGCCACTCCTGAGGAATAACACCTCAAGCCATCAGTGGCTCAGGCACCGGAGCTTTTCCGGGCCTGGCCTATACTGTCGGCACTCTTGCTACCCTTGCCGGGCGGAAGCTGGGCAAGGGTTTTTTTATTCCGAAATCGTTCATGAGCGCTGCACCTTCCATCCGTTTGATTGTGGGGCTGGGCAACCCCGGAGCCCAGTACGAAGCCACCCGGCACAATGCGGGCTTTTGGCTTGCTGACCATCTGGCTGACGACCTCGGCGCGTCTTTCACCCTGGAAAAGAACTTTTCAGCGTGGGTAGCCAAAGGTCGCCACCGGGGAGAAGCCGTCATCATCGCCAAGCCCATTACCTTTATGAATCGTTCCGGCCAGGCGGCCGGAGCCCTGATGCGCTTTTACAAGCTGGCACCCGAACAGGTTCTGGTCCTGCATGACGAACTCGATCTTCTGCCCGGTCAGGTCAAACTCAAACAGGGCGGCGGGCATGCCGGGCACAACGGCCTGCGCGATATCCAGTCTGTATTTTCCAGCCCGGCCTTCTGGCGCTTGCGTCTGGGAATAGGCCATCCACGCAGCTTCGGTCTGGCTCAGCAGGTTGCGGCCTTTGTGCTGAACCCGCCGCGGCGCGAAGAGCTGACCGGCATCGAAGACAGCATCAACCGTTGCCGGGTGGTGCTGCCCTTGCTGCTGGATGGCGAATTCCAGCAGGCCATGAGCCGTCTGCATGAGGGTAATCGTGGCTGATCGGCCGACTTTCCGCGCCGAGCTCCGGGATTTCTTTTTCTTTATCCGCGCGCCGGGTCTTGGCCCGCGTCTGGCAGGCCACGCGGCTGGCGATGGTTTCTGGCGCGATTGGTTTCCCGCACTGAGCATCAAGCGGCTGCTGCAATGGGCGCTGCTGATGTGGGCGATCAATCTGCTGTTTCTTGGGCCCATCGCCGTCATGGCGGCTGGCATGGGCGGTGCCACGCATCGCTTGAATCTTGATGCCATTCCATGGCTGACAGCCCTGTTGTGGGCGCCAGTGGCGGAAGAGCTGGTATTCCGCTACGGGTTGCGGCGGCTCAGGCATATATGGGTGTTGCTGCCGCTGGCCCTGGCGGCCATGCTCAACGGCCCGGGGTGGACGGGGAGCCTGTTCCTGGCAGCGTTTTTGCTGGTCTGCTGGGGGTCTTATTCAGCAGAGTGGCCGCCAGCGCGCCGCCCCATGCCATGGGCCTGGCGCCGCACTTATCGCTACCATTTTCCCTGGGTGTTCCACCTGGCGGCCCTGCTGTTTTCAGGCGTACACCTGTACAACTTCAATCTGGGGCAGACCCCTTTATGGCTGCTGCCCCTGTTGGTGTTGCCGCAGTGGGTGACCGGCATGGTGCTGGGGTGGCTGCGGGTCCGGCAGGGCATAGGCGCTTCCATTCTGCTGCATGCCATCTTCAACGGCGGGCCATTGCTGCTGGTATGGCTGGCGCTGCAGGCGGCGCCGGATATGGCGCTGTAGCGTTTTTCAAGCGGCAAGGGCAGCTTCGATGCTGCGGCCCACATCCAGGATATGGTCGTCGCTGTAGGCGGGGGCCGCCACCATCAGACCCACCGGGGCTTCACCCGCCTTGTGGCAGGGCAGGCTGAGCGCGCAACCATCCAGAAAATTGATCAGGGTGGGGTTGCGCAGAATCAGCCCGTTGGCGGTGAAGTAGGCGTCTTCCGATGCCTGCAGCGCTTCAATGGTCGGGGCGACAATCGGCACGGTGGGCAGAAGCAGGGCATCGTAGTTTTGCAGGCGGGCTTCTACTGCAGCTGTCCAGCGATGGCGGATCTCATGAAGTTCGATGTAGTCGGCGCAGTCAATATCTTTGCCACGCAGAATGCGCGACGCTACAAGCGGGTCGTATTCCTGCTGACGGAGGCTGAGTTCGTGGCGGTGTACAGCATAGGCTTCGGCGCACACCAGGCCGCCTTTGCTGTTGATGTCGGCCAGTTGCAGGAATTCCGGGATTTCAATTTCGTCGATCTGTGCGCCATGCCTGCGAAGGGTGTCGAGCGCGCGTTGAAAGGCGGCCAGCACATGCGCATCGGCGCCATCCAGCACCAGTGTCCTGGTAGTGGCCAGGCGCAGGCTGTGCAGCGGCAGCGCCGTGGGCAGGGGGCGTTCTTCCCCCGAGAGAATCGAATCAATAATGGAGCAACACTCGACCGACGCTGCGAGCGGGCCGGATGAATCCAGGCTGGAGGCCAAAGGAAAGGCGCCTTCAGCAGGAACGCGCGCGGCCGTGGGCTTGAAGCCGGTCAGGCCGCAGAAGGCGGAAGGAATGCGGATCGAGCCACCCGTGTCGGTGCCCAGCGCAGCCACCGCCATGCCATCGGCCACCGAGACCCCGGCTCCTGAAGAAGAGCCGCCCGGAATCCGGCGGCTGGCGCGATCCCAGGGGCTGCTGGGCGTGCCGTAATGCGGGTTCAGCCCCAACCCCGAGAAGGCGAATTCCGTCATATTGGTGTGACCAATGAGAATGGCGCCAGCCAGAGCCAGGCGTTCCACCGCGGCAGCATGCCGTTCGGCAGGAGCGGCATCGCGGCGCAGCGCTGAACCGGCTTTGGTGACTTTCCCGGCGACATCGAATAAATCCTTGATGGAAACCGGCAGACCTTCAATCGCTGAACGGCTGAGGCCCGCCGCGCGCAGGATGTCGGATGCGCGCGCGGCGGCCAGGGCCTGATCGGCCCACACTGCGGTGAAGGCTCGCGCGCCTTCCCCTGCGTCATCGGCGATGCGCGCCAGGGCCTGTTCAACCAGCTCCACCGAGGTGGTTTCACCGGCATCCAGCTGACGCTGAAGTTCGAGAAGGGTGGGCAGGGAGTGCGA
>JAAZDZ010000362.1 GCA_012512545.1 Alcaligenaceae bacterium
GGCCTGCGTTATGGCCGTATTTGCATTCTTTCTGATGCGGACGTTGATGGTTCACATATCCAGGTGTTGCTGCTGACGCTTTTCTTCCGCCATTTTCCCCGCCTGATCGAGGCCGGCCACGTTTGCGTGGCGCGACCGCCTCTGTTTCGGGTGGATGTGCCTGCGGCGGGCAAGCGACCAGCGCGGAAACTCTATTGCCTGGATCAGGCCGAACTGGATTCCGTCCTTGAAAAGCTGCGCAGCGATGGCGTGCGCGAAAGCAGCTGGGCCATCAGCCGCTTCAAGGGTCTGGGCGAAATGAGCGCAGAACAGTTGTGGGATACCACCATGAACCCCGATACCCGTCGCCTGCTGCCGGTCGCGTATGGTGAGCCGGGGCTGGACGATACCCGCAGCATGTTCCGCATGCTGATGGGCAAGGGCGAATCGGGCCAGCGGCGGCAGTGGCTGGAACGCAAGGGCAATCTTGCCGATGTCGATGTCTGAAGCCAGCCTGAAGCGGAGAAAATAAATGGATGCAACACAGGTGGGAATGCCCGCCGATGACGAAAACATCACCCTGGCATGGTATGCCGAGCAGGCGTATCTGGACTACGCCGTATCGGTCGTGCGCGGCCGGGCCTTGCCCGATGTGTCTGACGGCCAGAAGCCGGTGCAGCGGCGCATTCTTTACGCCATGCAGGCCATGGGGCTGGGGCCGGGTGCCAAGCCGGTGAAATCCGCCCGGGTGGTGGGCGATGTATTGGGCAAGTATCACCCGCATGGCGATCAGGCGGCCTACGATGCCATGGTGCGCATGGCGCAAAGCTTTGTGCTGCGCTACCCGCTGGTTGATGGCCATGGCAACTTCGGTTCGCGCGATGGCGATAACGCTGCAGCCATGCGTTATACGGAAGCCCGGCTGACGTCTTTTGCGCGCGTGCTGCTCGATGAGCTTGATGAAGGCACGGTGGATTTCCTGCCCAACTACGACGGCAGCCAGAAAGAACCTGCCTTGCTGCCTGCGCGCCTGCCGGTGGTGCTGCTGAACGGCGCATCGGGCATTGCCGTGGGCATGGCGACGGAAATCCCGTCGCATAATCTGCGAGAAATCGCCGCCGCCTGTGTGGCTCTGATTCGTAACCCCAAGCTCGATGACGAAGCCCTGTACGAACTGGTGCCCGGCCCGGATTTCTCCGGTGGCGGGCAGATTATTTCCCCGGCCCAGGAAATCCGGCAGATCTACGAGCAGGGCCGGGGCTCCATCAAGGCGCGGGCGCGCTGGCACTTTGAGGAACTGGCGCGCGGACAGTGGCAGATGGTGGTCACGGAACTGCCGCCCGGCACCTCATCCCAGAAGGTTCTTGAAGAAATCGAAGAGCGCACCAACCCCAAGGTGCGCGCTGGCAGGAAGACGCTTTCCAACGAGCAGCAGCAGACTAAAGCCCTGATGCTCAGCCTGTTGGATACCGTGCGTGATGAATCCGGCAAGGAAGCCGCGGTGCGGCTGGTGTTCGAACCCAAGAGCAGCCGTATTTCGCGCGATGAGCTGGTCACGGCGCTGCTGGCCCAGACCAGCATGGAAACCAGCGTGCCCACCAACCTGGTGTGCATTGCGCGCGATGGCCGTCCGGGCCAGGCCAGCCTGCGCAGCATGCTGACCGAATGGCTGTCTTTCCGTGCCGACACCATGACCCGCCGCACCCGGCACAGGCTGGACAAAGTCACCGACCGCATCCATGTTCTGGAAGGCCGCATGGTGGTCTATCTGAATGTTGATGAAGTGATACAGACCATCCGCGAATCCGACGAACCGCGCGCGGCGCTGATGGAACGCTTCAGACTGAGCGAGCGTCAGGCAGAAGACATCCTGGAAATGCGTTTGCGGCAGTTGGCCCGCCTGGAAGGCATACGCATTGAGCAGGAACTGGAACGCCAGCGTGGCGAACAGAAGAAGCTGCAGGAATTGCTGGACAGCCCCGCTGCCTTCAAGCGCCTGATGATCAAGGAGATTGAGGCCGATGCCAAGGAGTTCGGCGACGAGCGCCGTACTCTGATTGAAGTCGCGGAGCGCGCCGTGCTCGAAACCAAGGTGGTTGAAGAGCCTGTGACCGTCATTGTTTCGCAAAAGGGCTGGCTGCGCGCCCGCCAGGGTCATGGGCACGATGCCAGCCAGTTTTCCTTCAAGGCGGGCGATGGCCTGTACGATGCCATCGAATGCCTGAGCACACA
>JAAZDZ010000363.1 GCA_012512545.1 Alcaligenaceae bacterium
GGTTATACTAAGTCCACTATATGGCTTGTAGCGCCGCCGTATACCCGTTACCTTCTGTCCTCCGCTATCCGCTATCCGGTTTGGCCGTGTCGCGGAAGGTTGTCCTGCACATAAACGAGCGAGACGCTCGGCTAGGTGAAGCGAATATATGTCATCTGAAAAAGAGCTTTTGTCCACCTCCTATCTGTTTGGGAGCAATGCACCCTACGTTGAAGAGTTGTACGAATCCTATCTGGATAACCCAGGCGCCATTCCTGAAGAGTGGCGCGACTATTTTGACCAGCTGCAAAACCAGCCCGCGCCGGGCGGGACTGAGCAGACACGCGATCAGGCCCATGCGCCCATCGTGCAATCTTTCGCCGAGCGCGCCAAGGCTAATGCCTTTATCGGGCATGTTCCCGAACCCGATCTCTCCGTAGCCAGCAAACAGGTTTCCGTGCAGTCGCTTATCGCGGCTTACCGGTCGCTGGGCGTGCGCTTCGCCGATCTCGACCCGCTGAAGCGCGCTGAGCGCCCGGCCATTCCCGAACTCGATCCCGCTTTCTATGGCCTGACCGAAGCCGATCTCGATCGTGTTTACGCTGCCACCAACACCTATTTCACCAAGGCCGACTCCATGACCTTGCGTGATCTGCTCAAGGCGCTGCGCGACACCTATTGCCGCAGCATCGGGGCAGAGTACATGCATATCTCCGATCCAAGCGCCAAGCGCTGGATTCAGGAACGTCTGGAATCCACCTACGGCACGCCTTCCTTCACGCCCGAGCACAAGCGCAATATTCTGCAGCAGCTCACTGAAGCCGAGGGCCTGGAACGCTATCTGCACACCAAATACGTGGGCCAGAAACGCTTCTCCCTGGAAGGCGGCGAAAGCTTTATCGCCTGCATGGATGAAGTGGTCAATCATGGCGGCGAAAACGGCGTGCAGGAAATCATCGTGGGCATGGCGCACCGCGGCCGCCTGAACATGCTCGTGAACATCATGGGCAAAATGCCGGCCGAACTCTTTGCCGAGTTTGAAGGCAAGCACGCCGAAGGTCTGACCGACGGCGACGTCAAATACCACAACGGTTTTTCCAGCGATCTTTCCTCGCGTGGCGGCCCTGTGCATCTGTCGCTGGCGTTCAACCCGTCGCACCTGGAAATCGTCAACCCGGTGGTGGAGGGCAGTACGCGCGCCCGCCAGGATCGTCGCGGCGACGAACAAGGCACGCAGGTCCTGCCCGTGCTGGTGCATGGCGACGCCGCCTTCGCAGGCCAGGGCGTGGTCATGGAAACCCTTAACCTGGCCCAGACACGCGGCTATGGCACGGGTGGCACGCTGCACATCGTCATTAACAACCAGATCGGCTTCACTACGTCCGACCCTCGCGATACCCGCTCCACGCTGTATTGCACCGACGTCGTCAAAATGATCGAAGCGCCGGTCTTCCACGTGAATGGCGACGACCCTGAAGCCGTCGTGTTTGTCACGCAACTGGCGCTGGAATACCGCATGAAGTTCGGCCACGATGTCGTGGTTGACATCGTCTGCTTCCGCAAACTGGGCCACAACGAGCAGGATACGCCTTCGCTCACCCAGCCGCTCATGTACAAGAGCATCAGCAAGCACGCGGGCACCCGCAAGCTGTACGCCGACAAGCTCGTTGCGCAAGGCGTGCTGCAGGAAGAAGAACCCGATCAAATGGTGAAAGCCTATCGCCAGATTCTGGATGACGGCCAGCGCACCATTGAACCCGTAC
>JAAZDZ010000364.1 GCA_012512545.1 Alcaligenaceae bacterium
GTGCTGTCCAAGCAGCTTACGTCTTCCTACCTGCCGCTGGCCGCCATCCTGATGAACGAAAAGGTGCACAAAACCATTACTGAATACACAGGCGAACTCGGTGTCTTCGGCCATGGCTACACCACCAGCGGCCACCCGGTTTCCACCGCTGTGGCACTGGAAAACATCCGCATCATCGAAGAACGCGGCCTGGTGGAAAACGCGGCCCGCATGGGGGAAATTCTGCAATCCTCGCTGCGCGCCCTGAGCGACCACCCCCTGGTGGGCGAAGTGCGTGGCATGGGCCTGATTGCCGCGGTCGAGCTGGTGGCCGACAAAGCCTCGCGCCAACCCTTTGACCCTCTCGGCCGGGTCGGCACCATGGTGGCAGAGAACGCCCAATCGCGCGGCCTCATCCTGCGCAACATTCAGGACAGCCTGGCTTTCTGCCCGCCCCTCATCATCAACGAGGCCCAGGTCGGCGATCTTGTGAACACCTTCACCGCCGCTCTGGACGAAGTCGCCAGCAAGCTCTGAAGAAGTTAAAAAAAGCTCCGTCTTCAATATGAAGCGGAGCTTTTCGATGGGCGGCATGCGCAGGCCGCCCATCACATTGCCATACCGGCTTGCCTGTCAGGCCCGGCCTGGAATGCTTTTACTGCGCGATGGCTTCGAGCGAAATATCCAGCGTGACTTCGTCACCCACGCCAGGAGCAAACTTGCCTGCGTTGAATTCGGTGCGGGAGATCACCGCCGTGGCGTTGGCGCCGATGGCGTCCTTCTTCATCATGGGGTGCGCACCATTGAAGAAGGAAGTCACTGTCAGGGTGACAGGCTTGGTCACGCCCTTGATGGTGAGGTCGCCTTCGATGCTGGCAGGCTGATCGCCTTCAAACACCACCTTGGTGGACTTGAAGGTAGCCGTCGGGAACTGGGCAGTATCCAGGAAATCCTCGCCCTGAATATGGCCATTGAAAGCCTCGAAACCGGTGCTGATGGAAGTCATGTCGATGGAAATATCCACCTTGGCTTCCTTGGCTTCCTTATCCAGCACTACGGTGCCGGTTGTGCTGTCAAATTGCAGGGATTGCTTGGACAAACCCATGTGGTTGTACGAGAAGCGCGGAAAAGTGTGGCTGGAATCCACTGCATAGGTGACGGGATCGGCCAGCGCCTGACCGGCGAAGAACGTAGCGAATGCGGCAGCGATAAGCGTTTTTTTCATGAGTAAACCTTGTTTTCTGTAAGTTGGAAATGAATCGGATTTAAGCGTGTTGGAATGTATTTTCAGGGACGGGCAACCATGTGGAACTTGAGTTCGATATCGTTGGCGACAATGCTGAAATCTTTCCACTGCCCTTCGCCCACTGCGAAATCAGCGCGCTGGAAGGTGAAGCTGCCATCAAAGACGCCAGCGCCCTTTTCTTCCTTGAAATTGAACGGTACCGTGACTTCCTGAGTATGACCCTTGATGGTGAGATCACCTGTCACCTGGTATTGGTTGTCGCCCACAGTTTCGACCTTGCTTGAAGTGAATGTGGCCAGAGGGTGGGCGGCCAGCGCCAGCCACTCGTCTTTCTCGAGCTCGGTATTGGCTTCGTCATAGCCTGCGTCGATGCTCGACAAAACAACTTCAATTGCCACTTTGGCCGCTTCCGGCGCCGCCGGGTCAAAGCTCAGCCCGGTGGCCTTGATCTCGCTGAAACCGCCGTCCATCTTCACATTCATCTGGCTGTAGCCAAAGGCAATGTTGCTGGCCTCGGAATCGAGCGTGGTGTATTCCACCGCATTGGCACTGCCCATAGCGCCAAAGCTCAGCGCGGCCACCAGCGCCAGAGGGCGTAACAGGGAAATATTCATGAGTCGTTCTCCTTGAATTTCTGAGTATCTGGAAAAATCTTGCTTTATCTGTTGCCGAGAAAAGGCAGCATCCGGGCCAGCACAGTATCTTTTTTAATGAAATGGTGTTGCAGCGCAGCACCCATGTGTCCTATGACCACGATCAGTAACAAATAGTTCAAAACCATGTGCGCATCCTGCAGCGCCGAACCAAGTTCCTGATTCTTGCCCAGCAGATCAGGCAGCGGCCAGGCACCAAACAACACAACCGACACCCCCTGCGCCGAGCTGGCCAGCCAGCCGGTAAGAGGTATGGCAAGCATCAGAACATACAACAAGCCATGGCCCGCATGAGCCGCCAGGCGCGACAACGACCCCATATCTGCTGGCATTGCCGGAGCACGATGCGTCAGGCGCCATGCCAGCCGCACCACAGCCAGCACCAGCAAGGTAATGCCTGCCCATTTATGCCAGGCAATCAGCTTGAGCTTGTTGGGCGAGAATGACAGCCCTTCCATGTAGTAGCCCAGCGCGAATGTCCCGACCAGACCGAGCGCAACCAGCCAATGCAGGAAGATTGCGGTGGAGGTATAGCGTTGTGTCATATTCTTTTCTTATCCAAAAATATCAACCAGGGCCTGGGGAGTGAAAAAGCAGACCCGCGCTGTCATGATTAGTTCAATACCGTTATTCTATTGAAAAGAAATACTGAGAAAAACAACCAGATAGAACTATAATAGTTCCAAATATGGAACAATCGAGAGCCTATGTCTGCCATAAAACTCTATGCGAACGACCTGATTCTGTTCGCCCATGTCATCGACGCGGGCAGTTTTACCCGTGCTTCAGAACGCACGGGTCTGCCCAAATCCACCTTGTCTCGCAGACTGTCTGAACTCGAAGACGAACTGGGCGAGCGGCTGATGCAGCGCAGCACACGGCGACTGGTACTGACGGATTTCGGCGAAAGCATTCTTGAGTACGCCCGGCGCCTGACAGATGAGGCCGAAGCCGCCAGCTCGTTGGCGCAGCACAGGCAGGTGACGCCTCATGGCACTTTGCGCGTGTCCCTGCCGCCGGAATTCCGCGAACTGTCTGTTGTACAGATCATCACGGAGTTCTCACAGAGATACCCCAACGTGCGCCTGGAACTGGATCTGTCTTCCCGCCGGGTAGACATCGTCGCCGAACGCTTCGATGTTGCGGTTCGCGCCGCCACCCAGCTTCCCGACGACAGCGCCCTGGTTGCCCGCCAGATCACCACTCTGAACAACGGCCTGTACGCCAGCCCCAAATATCTCAAGCGCAACGGCACACCCCAAACCCCTGCCGATCTGGCCGACGACCACACCGGCCTGGTGCTGGTGACCAGCGGCGGCGACCAGCAGCTATGGCGGCTGACGCGCGAAAGCGAGCGCTGGGAAGGGGTGCCCCCCAATATTCTGTCGGCCAACTCCTTGGGGCTGCAGCAGGAACTCGCGGCGCAGGGCCTGGGCATCGTCGGCCTGTCAGACCGCTACGCCCAGCCTATGGTAGAGCAGGGCAAGCTGCAGCGGATTCTGCCGCAATGGCGCCTGCCAGACACCATTGTCTGGTGCGTAACGCCGGGCCGCCGCCTGCTGCCGCAGCGCACGCTGGCGTTTATTGACCTGTTGAAGGAAGTTGTGGGTGACGCTTGACCGGGTCGGCCGACACCTGCACCAGCATTTTTCCGTGGTTGCGGCCGACAAGCAGGCCCTGAAAAGCCGATACTGCGTTTTCCAGGCCCTGTACGATGTCCTCCCGGTATTTGACATCGCCATCGCGCACCCAGGCGCTCATGTCGCGCAGGAACTGGGGGAAGTCGGCCTGAAAATCAGACTGTATAAAGCCGCGGATCAGCACTCTGTGTGTGAGCACCGCGCGCATCAGCCTGGGCAGTTCGTTATCTCCGGCCGATAGTTCTGTATTGTTGTACTGCGCGATCAGCCCGCACACCGGCATGCGGGAAAAGTCGTTCAGCAAGCCAATGACGGCGCTCAGAACCTTGCCCCCGACGTTCTCGAAATACACGTCAATCCCATCCGGGCAGGCCGCAGCAAGCCGGGCGGGGAAATCATCCTGCTTGTAATTCACGCAGGCA
>JAAZDZ010000365.1 GCA_012512545.1 Alcaligenaceae bacterium
ATCCAATATTCAATTCTACGATTTGGCGGATGATTTCAATGCACACTTCATTGTCGAAAACGTGCATCAGGCACGACTTGCCTTCGAGCGCCGCATCGAAACATTGCGTCAACAATTGGTTGACGCAGGTTTGGCCCCAGAAAAAATCGAACAAATCATTGGGAAGCAGACATTTTCTCTCGAAGAAACCAGCACCCCGGCATTTCCTCCTGTAGAGAAATAAGAAAAGCATTAATGCGGTCTCGTGCCAGGAAGCAGGCCGCACTGATACGGTAGCTGCCCATCGCAGTTTTAACGAGTACCCTGGCCTTTTCCCATTCAGGCCGGTGGCCGGTCAATCGGGCTCATGGACTGCGACGCCATGGAGATGCTCCGTCTCCACTGCACAGGCATGCGCATGATGCATTTCCATGATACGGTGCTCCAGAGTATGCAAGGCCACGTAATCGTCTTTCAGCATGGCAGTCAAGCCCGCCGCCTCGAATTTTTGTATCGTGCTGACTACTTGCTGTTTCAGCGCATCGAGTTCGGTCATAACAAGACGGTGATCGTTAGCGTTCATGGTTACCGCCGAAAAAAGTGTGCTGATATCGGAAACCGCCAAGCCCGTTGCACAGACCGGCGAAGACGGCGGCTCTGGCCGTGACCCGCCTGGCAGGAAACTTGATGCTACCAAATGAAAATTGAAAAAACCACCTTGGGACAGACATGACGAACCCCAACAAAACCCTTCTGGACCGCGAGTTGTTCACCGAGGCATTGCGTCACATGAGCGAAGCCGATCTGCTGTACTTGAACCGCATGGTGGTCGACCGCCTGAACCTGCTCGCACAGGCCAGAAGCACCGTGCAGCTGGCCCAGTTCGCCCAGGGTGATCGAGTCTGCTTCACCGCCAACGACGGCACAGACAAACATGGCACCGTCCTGCGGCTGAACAAAAAGACGGTAAGCGTGCGTACCGATGACAATCAACAGTGGAACGTGTCACCAGAATTGCTGCGCAAAGCCAAAGGCTGAGGGCAATAACGGCCAGTGAAGGGATTTATCCAGTGTGGAAATCCGATAGCTGCCTGGCCGCCGCGCTGCAGCTGAGAGTTCAAACAGAAGGTCGCAAAACGCCTGCTGGTTTCAAGCCTGCTACCGACGCTCTGTTGGCAGCGGTGTTTGGTATAAATGAGGGTTATCGAATTGATGAGTTACAGCCATGGAATCTCGAGCCACAGTCCAACGCACTGGAAAGCGCCGCGTAGCGTCCTCCAAGGTTACCCCGCTACAGGGCCAGGCCCTGGTACTGCGCATCGAGCTGTGCGACATTGTGCCGAACATTTACCGTGTCATTGTGGTGCCAGCACGCATCACCTTGACGAAGCTGCACATCACGATATTGCGGGCCATGGGATGGGAAGGCGGGCATTTGCACGAGTTCATCATCAACGGTGAACATTACGGCGAGCTGAATCCCGAGTTCCCTCATCCCGGTCTGAAGAACCAGCAAAGGGTCCGACTGGACAAAGCGTTAGGCACAGCGGCCTGGTTTGAATACATTTACGACTTCGGCGATAGCTGGTGGCATCGTGTCACGCTCATGGAGCGGGCCGAGTTCAAAGGCCCGCTGGACTCTCCCTGGTGCCTTGGCGGTGCGCATGCTTGTCCGCCTGAAGACGTCGGAGGTGTGCCCGGCTACGCCAACTTCCTGGAAGCGGTGAATGATCCGTCCCATGCGGATCACGCACAGATGTTGCAGTGGCATGGCGGGCCCTTCGACCCTGCCGCCTTCGATCTTGACGAGGTCAATCAGCGGCTGATGGAAATCCAGCTGTAACGTAAGACGGTCTGGCGATGACATCCTTCCCCAGGGCATCGCGCCGGGGAAAGATATCAGTGCGTGAGCGTCATCTGGGCGATGTAGCCCGATCGAGTTTCGCCTGCTGATTTAGCTCTCTGGTCCAGTAAGGCGAGGATGCGACGAGGGAGTGTGATATTTACCCGCTCGGTGGTGTCATCTATCAAGGCTGGATCTACCTCGGCAACCGCCCAAATCCAGCCATCGTATTCGCCGGTCTTTTGCAGATCGGTAATGGTTGAAGGCTTGGGGATGGATTCGCCGTTGCTGATGGAGTCTTCAATCCACAGCGCGATGGCTTCCTTGGCATTTTCGATGGCCTGATCGATGCCTTCGTCGGCCGCCGAAAAGCAGCCGGGGAGATCAGGCACAACGACGCCCCAGGGAGTATCCGTCTTTTTGTGGGCGAGGCGGTTGAACAACTTTATCCCCGAGCAAGCCCTTGAGGAACTCTTGGTCAACGCCCTGATTCATCGAGACTACTTCACCAGCGCCTCTATCCGGCTGATGGTATTCGCCGACCGTGTAGAAATCATCAGTCCCGGCCATTTGCCTGACAGCCTCAGCACTGACGCTATCCGCCATGGCGCGACGAATCGTCGTAACCCCACGCTCACGGAACATGCCGTACATATTCTGCCCTACCGGGGACTGGGTACCGGTATTCCTCGCGCCTTGAGCGATTGGCCTACGATTGAACTAGTGGATGAGGTGGCAAGCAACCAATTCAAGGTCATCGTGCCCAGGCCGCCACAGCAGAAACAGTCGCCAGGCACGGGAACTGGTCGGGCCACAGATCAAAATGAGTCGCCCCCCCCAAGTCACCCCCCAAGTCGAAGCGCTACTTACCGTAACGCAAGGCGAACAGTCACGAACCGAGCTAATGGATGCTCTTAACCTGAAAGATCGCAAGCACTTTCGCACCGTTTACCTGCAACCTGCGCTGGACGCAGGTTTGCTTGAGATGACGATACCGAACAAACCCAATAGCCGTTTGCAAAAATATCGAATCACCGCACAGGGTCAGAGACTGTTGACTCAACGGGAAGCTTAACGATTTTCAACTCACCCTGAATCACGCCGGGTTTTGAAGAGGCTGCATTTCCTGAGAAAATGTAGCCATGAGCAAGACCAACAAGTTTTTCCCTGAAGTCCGTGAGCATGCCGTGCGGTTAGTGCAGGAGTATCGCGGCGAGTAACCGGCAGGAAACTGCCCATGCCTTTCCCTCACACTCACGAAAGAGGCACAAAGATGAGCTTCCGTCATGAAGGCGACGACATCGCCTAAACATAAGCCAGCGCAAAGGGAAGAAGAGGCCGAAAACGACCTACTTGGTCCGCCCTGAATAATCCCCGTACCC
>JAAZDZ010000366.1 GCA_012512545.1 Alcaligenaceae bacterium
CTTTCGGGTGAAAAGCCTAATACCAAAATGGTATTCATAGGACGTAAACTGCCCCAGGAAATCTTTACGAAGGGCCTGGAACAATGTCTGGTTTGAGCCTGCATTCGCGCACAGGACGTTTCGCGCGCAGCTCCCTGACTCATACTAGAAAGAGGATGCACCATGGTTAGCAAAACAGCCAACACCGCGACTTCGGAACAGCTTCCGACAGAAGAAGAGCTCCTGGCCATGCCGGAGTCCGATTACATGAATCCGGCCCAACGTGCTTTCTTTCGCAATCGCCTGAAGGAACTCGAGCAGGAAATCCTCAATAACGCGGGGGCCACCACCGAAAACCTGCGTGAAACGCAGTTCGTGCCCGACCCGGCGGACCGCGCCACCATCGAGGAAGAGCACGCGCTCGAACTCCGTACCCGCGACCGCGAACGCAAGCTGCTCAAAAAAGTGCAGCAGGCCATCGTCAGCATTGATTCCGGCGAATACGGCTGGTGCGAAGAGACCGGCGAACCCATCGGCATTGCCCGCCTGCTGGCCCGTCCCACCGCCACATTGTCGCTCGAAGCCCAGGAACGGCGCGAGATGCGCCAGAAACTGTACGGCGACTGAAACCGCAGTTCACAGCGGGCCGCAACCGCAAAGCGGCCCGCCCTTCCCCGTTTCGCCGCTTCACTTGAAAATGAAGGCGGCGCCCCCATGTGAAGACTTCAACAGGAAGATTCCATGGAACAATTTCACGCAACCACCATTCTGTGCGTTCGCCGCGGCGATCAAGTCGCCCTGGGCGGCGACGGACAGGTCACGCTCGGCAACATCGTCATCAAGGGCACTGCCCGGAAAATCCGCAGGCTTTACCAGGATCGCATCCTGGCAGGCTTTGCCGGAGCCACTGCGGACGCCTTCACCCTGCAGGAACGCTTTGAAGCCAAGCTGGAAAAACATCAGGGCAACCTGATGCGCGCTGCCGTGGAGCTCACCAAGGACTGGCGCACTGATCGCGTGCTGCGCCGCCTTGAGGCCATGCTGATCGTGGCCGACAAAGAACACACCCTGGTGCTGACCGGCAACGGCGACGTTCTTGAACCCGAACACGGCATTGCTGCCATCGGCTCGGGCGGCGCCTACGCTCAGTCTGCCGCCCAGGCCCTGCTGCAGAACACCGAGTTCTCGCCCGAAGACATCGTGCGCAAGTCCCTGGCCATTGCCGGCGACCTTTGCATCTACACCAACCAGAACCACGTCGTCGAAACCCTGTAACGGCCGGCGCCGGTTTGCCAGATTCTCATATTGCCATGTCCGCCATCAACATGACTCCCGGAGAGATCGTCTCCGAGCTCGACAAGCATATTGTCGGGCAGCACCAAGCCAAACGCTCCGTAGCCGTCGCCCTGCGCAACCGCTGGCGCCGCCAGCAGGTGCCCGAGCCCCTGCGCCACGAAATCGTTCCAAAGAACATCCTCATGATCGGGCCTACCGGCGTGGGCAAGACAGAAATCGCCCGCCGCCTGGCCAAGCTGGCCAACGCCCCTTTCATCAAGGTGGAAGCCACCAAGTTCACCGAGGTCGGCTATGTGGGCCGCGATGTCGAGACCATCGTTCGCGACCTGGTCGATGCCTCAGTCAAGCTCACCCGCGAAGTCGCGATGCGGCGCGTGCGCACTCTGGCCGAAGATGCTGCAGAAGACCGCATTCTCGATGCGCTCGTACCGCCGCCCCGCAACGCTC